>NTKN01000009.1 GCA_002457715.1 Cryomorphaceae bacterium MED-G14 | reverse complement strand
ACCAAAGCCATCTGAACCTATTACACTTCCAGAGTGGATAATACAATTGTTACCTATAACCGAATTTCTATAAATTTTGACACCAGGATTTATAATACAATTATTGCCGATTTTTACATTCTCCCCAATATAAACCTGTGATTGTATCTTTACATTATCACCAATAGTTACACGTTCCTGCGCAACTGAAAAACTTCCAAAAAATAGATTCTCACCATAATTAACAGAGTTGTGAATTGATGAGTTTGGATCAATACCAATTTTTGAAATATTTTGATTATTAAAATGATCTAACAATAAAGAAAATGCAATATTTGGATCATCAACCCTTATTAAAGTTGGTTTTATTGGTCCTTTTAGTTCTAGATCTTTATTAACAATAACTATGGAAGCTTTCGACTTGTAGATGTATTCGTTGTATTTAGGATTTCCCAAAAAAGACAATGATTTATTATCTCCACTCTCAATTTTTGAAAGTTTTGTAATTGTAGATTCTTTATCACCATCAACTACTCCATCAACTAAATCTGCAACCTCTTGTGCTTTTAATTTCATCAAAGCAAAAATATAAAAATTAATTTATTTTTTCTGAGGAAAACCTTTCCTTTGTAATAATTTGTATTTTGTATGGAGATATCATATAAACTTAAAGAAATTAATAAAGCCCGTGATTTTATTTTAAACAATTCCTTGTATAAATTAATTTTATTTGAAGGTGATTTAGGACTTGGTAAGACTACATTAATAAAAAATATATGTCAATTTTTAGGTTCAAGCGACATTATTTCAAGCCCAACATTTCCAATGTTGAATATTTACCTGGGTAAAAAAGATGAAGAAATTTTTCATGCTGATCTTTACAGAGTTGATAATATCTCTGATTTAAATGAACTTGGTTTTATAGAGATTTTGGAGAATGATAGTTGGATATTTGTTGAATGGCCCAATAAATTCAAAAATATTTTTCAAAAAAACTACACTTTATTGCAACTGACGGAAATTTCAAATAATGAAAGAAAAATAAAAATTATCAATCATGAATTTTAAAAAAAGATTGTCATATTATTTTTTTGGGTTATTAATTGGAGGGTTAATTGTGTTTTTTATTACATCTCAAAAAAATACAAAATTTAATTACTTTCCTTCAGAAAGAGTTTTAGGTGATATTAATAAGAAGGAATGGTTTTTTGATAAATCATTTAATGATATAAACATGAATGATTTAATAAAAAATATCAACATTAACTTTTCAAAAAGCGAGATTGGAATCGATACTTGTAATTCGTATTACCTTGAAAACAAAAACTTTCATTTCATTGCAAAAAACTGTACAAAAAAAGTTTATTTTTTAAATTTTACTTCTTCTAAGTAGTTCATAATTAATTAAATCAAGTTCTCTATTTGATTGACCTTCAATTGATGAATTTTCTTGAGCTCTTCTAATTAAATAAGGTATAAGATTTTCTACAGGACCAAATGGAATAATTTTGGCAACATTATACCCTCTTTTTGCTAAATTATATGATATATTATCACCCATTCCATACAATTGACCAAACCATATCTTTTCATCATCATTTGATAATGAAAACTTATTCATTTTATCAATTACTTTCAAATTAGAATTTTCATTATGACTTGCAACAAAAAAATTAATCATATTAAGATTATCAAACATAAGGTCAACACAATTATCGAAGTTTTGATCAGTTTCAATTTTAGTTTGACAAATTGGAGATTTATAGCCTTCTTTTAGAGCTAAATCTCTTTCTTTTTCCATGTAAGCTCCTCTTACAAGCTTAAAACCAAATTTAAATTTTGAATTTTTATATTTTTTAATTAGGGATATGATAAATGGTATTCTATCCCAACGATACAATTGTATTGTATTATATACAATTACATTTGAAACATTAAACTTTTTCATCATTTCCAATGCTAGACTGTCAATAGCAAATTGCACGTCATATTCCTCAGCATCAATCAAAATTTTGACATTTGATTTTTTAGCATGTTCACAAATCTTATCAAATCTATTTTTTACTCTATTCCATTCTTTTTTTTCTATTGTTTGTAATTCAATTTTTAATGATACTTTTTTAAAAAGCTCATATCTACCTAAACTTGTTGGTTTAAAAACAGCAAAAGGAATTGAATCATTACTTTTAGTTAAATCGATAATTTCAATTTTCTTATTGTAGGCTCTCTGAAAATCCTCTTCTTTTTCAAGCGCTTCAACTGAATAATCTAGTATAGAATTAACTCCCAGACTTTTCATTTCAGAAATAGTCTTTTTACATTCATCATAATTAATTCCTCCACAAAAATGATTATAAATAGTTCCTTTAAGCGCCCATTTAATCGGGAATTTTAACTTAATAAGAAATAATGTTGATTTAGTTAATATTGAGACAAGGATTTTTTTGGTAATTACAATAAATAAAAACTTTGCATTAAATAATTTAATTCTGGATTTTAACTTAAATGCTGTTTCAGTATCGTTAAAAATATTCTTGCTCATTTTTTTCTAATATATATTGTTTTTTTGAAATATCTTTGAAAAATTAAATAACAAAATTGAAGCCAATTAACTCACACAATTACAGTATTTATTTTAAAGAAAGTGGATATGATAAACTCAATGAATTGATAATAAAAAATAAGTATTCAAAGATCTTTGTTTTAGTTGATGAAAATATAGAACTATATTGTTTAAATATTTTTAAATCTCAAGTAATAAATCAATTCACTCTCATTAGAATTGATTCAGGGGAAAAAAATAAAAATTTATCTACTTGTACTAAAGTTTGGGATTTTTTAAATAAAAATAACGCGGATAGAAAATCAATATTAATTAATCTTGGAGGAGGAGTTATTACAGATTTGGGGGGGTTTATTGCTAGTACATATAAAAGAGGTGTTGATTTTATTAACATCCCTACTACACTTCTTTCAATTGTAGATGCATCTGTTGGTAGTAAAACAGGAATTAACTATGATTCATTAAAAAATCAAATTGGCACATTCTCAGATCCAAAGCTTGTAATTATTGATGATAAATATTTAGATTCATTAGATGAGAGAAATAAGATTAGTGGATATGCGGAAATTTTTAAACACAGTTTAATATCAGGAAATTTATTTGATGAGCTTGTTTCTAATTCTAATACTCTTTACAATGATAAAATTATTTATAACTCAATAAAAGTGAAAAATGATATTGTGAAGAAAGATAGAGAAGAGTCTAGTATCAGAAAATCTCTAAATTTTGGTCATACCATAGGTCATGCAATTGAATCTTTAAAAATGAGCACTAATAATGAACTTTTACATGGTGAAGCAATAGCATCAGGAATAATCATAGAATTATATATTTCACATTTAACTTTAGGATTCCCTTTAGAAAAAGTTGAATTATGTAAAAAACATATTAATAGTTTATTTCCTAAAATCAAATTAACAAATAATGAAATTACTAAATTATATCAGCTCATGAAATTTGATAAAAAAAATTATAAAGACAATACAAATTTTGTTCTTCTCAAGGATGTAGGAAGTTATATTATTGATCAAACAGTAATAAAAGACTCTATTGATGCAGGAATAAATTATTATCTGAATAATTAGGCAGAGTTTCTACTTGCGTTAATATTTCCAAATAAAGATCTAGTTATCATTCTTTCAAATATATCTAAATTTTTAACTGATCTTTTCTTTTCAATTTCCTTAATTTTTTGTAATGCATATTGCTGAATAGTGATAAGTGGTAAAACTATGCTTTCACGAATAATAATAGATTCTTTATTCGCAGGTTCATTTTCCATAAGCTCTTTAAAATCTGAAACCTTCAAGAGCATTTTTTTTGATAATTTGTACTCTTCAAATATTAAATCCCAAAAATCTCCAAATTCTGGATCTTTACTCATGTAGGATGTAAGCTGAAAAAATGATTTTGTTAAACTCATCATGCTATTTGACACTAATGCTCTGAAAAAAGGAACTTCTTTGTAAAGTAATTTAACCTCCTTAAATCTTTTATTTTTATAAAAATAATTTAAAGCTGTTCCTAACCCAAAAAAACCAGGTACGTTTTGCTTTAATTGACTCCAACTACCTACAAAAGGAATAGCTCTTAAGCTTTCAAAATTAAATTCCGATGAATTTCCTGATCTTTTAGATGGTCTGCTTCCTATATTAGTCTTAGAATAATACTTAATTGTACTCATCTTATCCAAATAAGTAACAAATTTTGGATGATCTTTGAAATCACTGTACGCTTGATAACTTATTGAAGACAACTTGTCTAAGGTTTTTCTATGATTTCTAGAGAATATTTCTTTATCAGAAATGATTCTGTTTTTTACACCAGAGCTTAGTAGTTGTTCCAAATTATATTGGCATGAGTCAGGTGTACCAAAGTTTGAACTAATAGTTTGTCCTTGAACAGTGATTTGAATTTGATCAGATTCGACTAAATTTCCTAATGCGCTATAAAACTGATGAGTATTTCCACCTCCACGTGCTGGCGGACCTCCCCTTCCGTCAAAAAATATAACTTTAATTCCAAATTTTCTTGAAAGCTTAGTTAGAACCTCTTTAGCTTTTAAAATACTCCAGTTAGCAGTTAAATAACCACCATCCTTAGTTCCATCACTAAATCCTAACATAATAACCTGAGTGTCATTTCTGAGCTTTAAATGAGCTCTATAGTCTTTGTTGTTATATACCACATTCATAACTTCAGAACATACGTCAAGATCATTAATAGTTTCAAACAGAGGAACAATATCGACTGTTAGGTTTTCCCATTCACATAATTTAAACATTGTAAAAACTTCAAGAATGTTTACAGCTGTTTGATTATTACTAATAATATATCTGTGGCAACCTTTCTCACCGTTTGATTTTTGAATGGTTTTCATAGCTCCAATTGATTCAATGGTTGAATTAACAAAAGGATCATCAAATTTTATTTTATTAATTTTTTTTCCTTTTAACTTCGATAGGATTTTAATTTTTTTAGGTTCAGATAAAGTAGAGTAATGATCAGGAAATTCTTCACTAAATGCTTTTTTAAAAATTTCTTCAAAAACCTTGCTGTGAATTCTTGAATCTTGTCTTATATCAAGTGTTGCAAAATGATAACCAAATATTTTAATTTTATCAATTAATTCATCTAATTTATCTAAAAACAAAGACTTATGATCATTGATTAAAGTTTCTCTAATAAACTCAAGTTTTTCAATTAATTTAGAAAGACTTATTTTGGGGCTTTTAGTAGTTTCAAAAATACTAATATATAAGTCATTCTCAATATTTATTATTATATCTTCAATTTTTTTAAAGGTCAATCTTCTTCTTAATTTTCTAACATCTCGGTAATAATTTTTAATTATATCGCTTCTGAGTTTTTGAGATGTTCTAAGCGTTATTTCAGTTGTAACAAAAGGATTTCCATCTCTATCTCCCCCAGGCCAAAAACCTAATGATAATAAATCATAATGATTAAAGTCATTATCAAAAATATTGTTTTTAATATATTTAAAAATATTTCCTATTGAATTATAAAAAACATTTTCTAAATACCAGGATAAACTAACTGCTTCATCGTAGGGAGTTGGTTTTTTATTTTTAAAAAATGGAGTTTTGCCAAGTTGAGCGAGAAGGTTTTTTATTTCAATAAGATTGTTTCTTTTAACAGATTCAGATAAATCAGTAATAATACCTAAAACAGATCCTGGGTAAAATTGTGTTGGGTGAGCTGTTAAAACAGGCTTTACTTTAAAATTGTTAAGATATTTTTTTAATTCTATCTTTTTATTTGTTGATTCTACTTGTTCTTTAAGATTTCTTAGAGTACCAACCCCGTCCATATTGTTAATCTCACTGAAAGCAGCATCTTCTATAGCATCAAATAGAACAACTTGTCTTTCAACATATTGAATAAATCTAAATAATAAGCCTATTTTTTCTTTCTCTGTATAGTTATCACAATATTTATTAAAAAAAATGTTTACTATAAATTTTGGATCTTTTTTATTTTTATATCCCTCATTACAAACTTCAGTAAAAAGAGGTAGTAATTGACCAGTGTTAGCAATACTTTCATAAGAAAGTGTTGAAAAAATGCTATTATATATGTGAAATTTTGAGAGAACTTTCTCATTAAACCTCTCTTTTTTTGTGAGTTTTCTCATTAAAGCTATTTGATCTCGTTAAAAATTTTATGCATCAACCTTTTTTTATCATTGATACTTTCTTCTAATGAAATCATAGTTTCAGTTCTAGAAACACCTTCAATATCATCAATCATGAATATTATCTCTTTAGCATGATTAGTGTTACGCGATCTAACTTTACAAAAAATATTAAATCTTCCAGTTGTGATATGAGCTACTGTAACAAAAGGAATATTATTAAGTTTTTCAAGAACAATATTTGTTAAATGAGTTTTTTCAAGAAAAATACCAATGTAGGCTATGAATGTATAACCAAGTTTTTTGTAATCTAAAGCCAGAGAGGAACCCTTAATTATTCCTGCATCTTCCATTTTTTTAACCCTAACATGAACTGTACCAGCAGAAATAAGTAGCTTTTTTGCTATATCGGTAAAGGGTATTCTAGAATTATCAATTAACAAATCAAGAATTTTATGGTCTACATCATCTAATCTAAATTTCATATTACAGTATTTTTAATGAATTTTCAAATATACTGAATATTCATCAATTAAATTTTGAGTTTTACAATAAAAAATTAGATATATCAATTTTTTAACAATTTTTATTTGATTATTAATAATATAATTGTTTACATAAAGAAACATTTAACTTATTGAAAATTAATAATAATATACAATTGTATATTTTATTTTATTAAAATTATGATTTTCAATATATTATTAAATATTATATTAAGTAATACTTTAAATTAAAATGATTTTTTTTTAATATAACATGAATAATTATCACTTTTATTTTAATTATATTTACAAATGTAAACATGAATGATATAGTTAAAAGAATTATTGAAATAATGAAAAGAAAGAAAATAAACGCTTCTGATCTTTCAAAAAAAATCAATGTTCAAAAATCAAGTATATCACACATTCTTAGTGGAAGAAACAAACCAAGTCTTGATTTTGTAATAAAATTAAGTAATTCGTTTAACGATATTAATTTAGACTGGATTATAAATGGTGAGAAATCCACTCCTCCAACAGTAAATACAGGGACAATAGAAAAAAATGAGAATCCTAAGAAAAAAATCACAAAAATTGTTTTATTTTACGATGACCAATCTTTTGATACATATGACGGGAATTAAACACTTGTTTTATTATAGTTTATTATCATTTTACATTTCCTGTTCAATCCCCATAAAAGACTGTAGTCTATATAAAAATGGAACCTTTGAGTTTACTACACAAATTAATAATGAGATAGTCAGCTCAAAATTCACAAGAAATGATAGTATTGAAATTGAATATTTTCAAGGCAAGATAGACACCTCCTATGTTAGGTGGGTTTCAGATTGTGAATTTATACTTACAAAAAAGAATCCTCAATCGGTAAATGATAAAAAAGCGATCAGCATGAAAATACTATCAACGGATGAAGAAGGCTATAACTTTGAATATTCTATTGTTGGAAACAATAACAGCTCCTTCAGAGGAAAAGCTTATAGAATAAATTAAAACTCAAGCTTTGTTTGTGATTGCCAATTTTTAATATCATCATGACTATTATCATCCTGATCATCTACAACTTCAATTTCATTTAGTTCCTTTATTTCTGGTTCATATGGAATTGAATCTAATAAATTAATTTCCTTAAGTTGTTTTTTACTGAGCTGATTACCGATAGCCCTAATTCCTTTTACTGATATAAAATCAAATACATTCACCTTATCTCTAATTAATTCTTTTTCATTTTTGAAAACAAGCTCTACAACTGGTTTCCAATCTGTTGAAACTAGCTCGACTTGAATATTTCTGGAAACATCAATATATTTTTGTTCACCTTTTAACACACCTAATACAAACCTTTTTATAAAATATATATTCTTTTTTGTATTAAAATAAACAACACTGATTGGTCTTGATCTATCAGCTTTTTCTAGAATAATCATATCATCAGGAAAATGCATACTAAGATCAGGGGGAAGAATTTTTAAAACCCCTGAACTACTTACTATTAATAATTCATCATCAGGTTTAAACTCACCTAAAAGATCTCCTCTATTTTCAACATTAATCCTAGAAACAGTTTCATCAAACCATATTTTTCTTGGTTTTAAGGTTGAGAGTCCTTTCTCTTTAAATAAAACCTTATTTACTGGGTGTTTTGTAACAATATTACCCTTTACTGATCTTCCTTTTATTGTTAAATCTCCAAAATCGAGATCCCATTTTAATTTCTTAATTGACCCTGACTGTCTTAATTGAATAGTTACAACTTCAGCTTCACCATTTGGGTTAGATGAAAAATAAAGAACCTTTGTTTTTGGACTGTTTGATGTAAGATTATAAGGTTTATCTCTAGTTACTCCTGTAACATTAAATCTTTTCATATAAGAAGTACCAGTCTTGCCATCCTTATAAATCATATTGTAGACAGTTCTTGAATCCTTTTTTCTAAATACAGCTGCATGAATTATATTCTTTGCAACGAATTTTTTCCCTTCAATTTTAGTAACATGCATGTTACCTTCTTCAGTAAAAACAATAACATCATCAATATCAGAACATTCTTCAACAAACTCTTCTTTTCGTAAAGTCGTACCAATAAAACCTTCGGATCTATTGATATGCAACTTAGAATTACGAACAACTACTTTTTTAACATCTACATCATCAAAAATTCTAATTTCTGTTTTCCTTTCCCTTCCTTTTGAATATTTAACTTTTAAATCTTTAAAATATTTTATAGCATAGTCATTCAAATTATCTAAATTAAATTGAACACTTTTTAAGTCCTCCTCAATTTGATTGATTTTTTTATCAGCTTTATCAATGTCATATTTTGAAATTCTTTTAATTTTTATATCTGTTAAACGAATAATATCATCTTCATTGATATCTTTTTTAAGAACATTTACAAAAGGTTCCAAACCTTTATTAATTGCGTTTAAAACATCCTCCCAACTTTCTTTATCCTCAATATTTCTATAGATCCTCTTTTCAATAAAAATTTTCTCCAAAGTGGAATTATGCCACAATTGATTTAACTCATCCTTTTTGAACTCTAATTCTTTTCCTAATAATTCTTTTGTTAAGTCTGTTGATTTCTTTAAAACCTCGCTTACACCTATAAAAATTGGTTTGTGATTCTCAATAATACAACTCAATGGAGATATTGAAACCTCACAATTAGTAAAAGCATAAAGAGCATCAATTGTTTTGTCAGGTGATACACCAGAGGGTAAATGAATCAATATTTCAACTTCTGATGATGTATTATCCTCAATCTTCTTAACCTTGATCTTTCCTTTATCATTTGCTTTTAAAATTGATTCAATGAGAGATGTTGATGTTGTTGTAAAAGGAATTTGTGAAATAATTAGAGTGTTTTTATTAAGTTGATCAATCTTAGCCCTAACTTTAATTCTTCCGCCTCTTTTTCCATCGTTATATTGCGTAACATCCACTACTCCACCTGTTGGGAAGTCAGGAAAGATATCAAACCTTCTTCCTCTTAAATATTTTATTGACGAATCAATTAATTCAATAAAATTATGGGGCAAAACTTTTGTTGATAATCCAACTGCAATACCCTCGGCACCCTGAGCTAATAGCAAAGGGAATTTTAAAGGTAAATTAACCGGTTCTTTTCTTCTTCCATCATAAGACAGTTGCCATTCAGTAATTTTTGGACTATAAACTACCTGTAATGCAAACTGAGATAGTCTAGCTTCAATATATCTAGAAGCTGCAGCTGAATCTCCAGTAAGTATATTACCCCAGTTTCCTTGGGTCTCAATCAATAAATCCTTTTGGCCTATTTGAACTATTGCATCAGAAATACTAGCATCACCGTGCGGGTGATATTGCATAGTATGTCCAACTATATTTGCAACTTTATTAAATCTTCCATCATCAAGATCTTTCATAGAATGAAGAATTCTTCTTTGAACAGGCTTGAGGCCATCTTCAACTGATGGAACAGCTCTCTCTAAAATAACATATGAAGCATAATCAATAAACCAATCTTTATACATTCCTGAAATAGGGATCAAACTATCATCAGATTGATTTTCTGACTCTAAATCTTCATTAAAATTCTCTTCTTCTATCATTTATGCTTTATCTAAATCAATCTTTAAGTTGTCGATTATAAAATTTTGTCTTTCCGGTGTGTTCTTTCCCATATAAAAAGAAAGTAATTTTTCGATACTAGTATCTTTATTTATAATTATAGGATCCAAGCGCATATTCTCACCAATAAAATTTTTAAATTCATTTGGTGAAATTTCACCTAGACCTTTAAATCGTGTGATCTCAGGTTTTGGAGACAACCTTTCAATAGCATCATGTTTTTCAATGTCTGAATAACAATATATTGTTTCCTTTTTATTTCTTACTCTAAATAAAGGAGTTTGTAAAATAAATAAATGCCCCTCTTTAATTAATTCAGGAAAAAATTGAAGAAAAAAAGTAATCAATAAAAGTCTAATGTGCATGCCATCTACATCTGCATCAGTTGCTATTACTATCTTGTTATATCTTAATTTTTCAATTCCTTCTTCAATATTTAGCGCTGCTTGTAATAAATTAAATTCTTCATTTTCATAAACAATTTTTTTTGTCATTGAAAATGAATTTAAAGGTTTACCTCTTAAACTAAAAACAGCTTGAGTATTTACATTTCTGGATTTTGTTATTGAACCACTCGCTGAATCCCCCTCAGTTATAAACAAAGTTGAGTCTAATCTCAATTCATTGTTCATGTCTCCAAGATGAACTCTGCAATCTCTTAATTTTTTATTGTGAAGGTTTGATTTTTTTGCTCTTTCTCTTGCAAGCTTTCTAATTCCTGAAAGCTCTTTTCTTTCTCTTTCAGCCTGGACTATCTTCTTCTGAATTTCTTCAGCTACATTTTGATTTCTATGTAGATAATTATCTAAGTTTTTTCCAATGAAATCATTAACATAAGTTCTTACAGTTGGAAGATCACCACCCATTTCAGTTGAGCCTAGTTTTGTTTTAGTCTGAGATTCAAAAACAGGCTCCATCACCTTAATACTGATTGCACATATAATAGATTTTCTAATATCAGATGCATCATAAGGTTTTTTGTAAAATTCCCTAACTGTTTTAACGAGAGCTTCTCTCAGTGCAGAAAGATGAGTACCTCCTTGTGTTGTATGTTGTCCATTAACAAAGGAATAATATTCTTCGCTATACTGCTTCCTGTTATGCGTAAGTGCTAATTCAATATCATTTCCTTTTAAATGAATCACCGGATATAGAAAATCTTCAGAATTATTGTTGTCTTCAACAAGATCTTTTAATCCATTCTCAGATTTTAACTTTTCACCATTAAAAACAATAGTTAACCCAGGATTTAAATAGACATAATACCTGAGCATTCTAATAACATATTCACTGCGGTATTTATAGTTTTTAAAAATTTTAGAATCAGGGCTAAAAGTCACTATTGTACCCTTCCTCTTGGATGATTCAACTTGTGGGTCATCTTTTAGAACCTCTCCATATTCAAAAGAAACAGTCTTATTTAAACCATCTCTGTATGATTCAACTTGAAAAAAAGAAGAAAGAGCATTAACTGCTTTGGTTCCAACACCATTTAATCCTACCGATTTTTTAAATGCCCTTGTGTCATACTTTCCACCAGTATTCATTTTACTTACAACATCCTTAACTTTTCCAAGAGGAATTCCTCTTCCATAATCTCTAACATTCACAAGGTTATCTTTAATTGAAATTTCAATCGTTTTTCCAGCACCCATAACAAACTCATCAATTGAATTGTCTAAAATTTCTTTTAAAAGAATGTAAATACCATCATCATATGCAGAACCATCACCTAACTTACCTATATACATTCCAGGTCTCATCCTGATATGATCTTTCCAATCAAGTGATTTTATATTTTCTTCTGTATAAGATGAAGTTTGTGGCATACTTTTATGAATGCCCTAAGATATAACTCTTGGATTTTATTTTAAATCAACTATTCAGAAAATAATTAACAATTAAATAATTAAATGTTGAAATCTTGTCTAGACGTTAAATCTAAAATGAATAATATCACCATCCTCAACAACATACTCTTTACCTTCAACCTTCAACTTTCCTGCTTCTCTAATTTTTGACTCAGATCCATAATCGACAAAGTCTTCATACTTTATGACTTCAGCTCTAATAAAACCTTTTTCAAAATCTGAATGAATAATTCCTGCTACAGCTGGTGCTTTTGAACCATTCAAAAAGGTCCATGCTTTAACCTCCTTTTGACCAGCTGTATAAAAGGTTGAAAGATTTAATAATTTATGTGTTTCTCTAATCAAAATAGTTGAACCTGAATCTGTTAAACCAAGGTCATCTAAAAACATCTTTCTGTCTTCGAAATTTTCAAGCTCATTTATCTCTTCCTCAATTTTTGCAGCTAATACAACAACTCTAGAATCTTCTTTTTCAAGAAATTTAATCAGCTTGGTCAGTTCTGAAGATTGATTTGAAATTTCATTTTCATTGATATTACATACATACAATACTGGCTTTGATGTAAGTAATGAAAGAGGTTGAATATAGTTTTTATGATCTTCCAAACTAATGGATTGTAGTCTAACAGAAATTCCCTTGTTTAAAGATTCAACTACAGAGTCTAAAACATTAAATTCTTTTAAAAAAGATTTATCACCTGATTTTGCTTGTCTTTCTATTCTATCCGTTCTCTTTTTTATTGTTTCGAGATCTTTTATTTGTAGCTCAAAATCTATAATCTCTTTGTCCCTGTATGGATCGACACTACCTTCTACATGAGTTATATTATCATTTTCGTAACATCTTAAAACATGAATAATCGCATTAGTTTCTCTGATGTTTGATAAAAACTGATTACCTAAGCCTTCCCCTTTACTTGCTCCTTTTACTAAACCAGCAATATCAACAATTTCAACAGAGTTAGGTATAGTTTTTTCGGGTTTTACTAATTCAACTAATTTATTAAGTCTATCATCCGGAATTGTAACAGCTCCAAAATTTGGGTCAATAGTACAAAAAGGAAAATTTGCACTTTGAGCTTTACCGTTCGTTAAGCAATTAAATAATGTAGATTTACCAACATTAGGAAGACCAACAATTCCTGCTTTCATTATTAGGGATGCATGAATTTTTGTTTTCCAAGTAATACCTCCTCAGACTCAACATTTTCCTCATCAGGGACACAGCAATCAACAGGACAAACAGCAGCACATTGAGGTTCCTCATGAAAACCTTTACATTCTGTACATTTATCAGTTACAATAAAATAAAACTCATCTGAAACTGGTTTTTGTTCTAGATCTGCATTAATATTTTTACCATTTGGTAAGATAGTGTCACCAGATAAGCTTGTACCATCTGAATATTTCCAATCATATGCAGCTTCGTAAATAGCTGTATTAGGACACTCTGGCTCACAAGCTCCACAATTAATACAATCATCTGTTATTTTAATCGCCATTTTTTTATTTGAGACAAAATTAACCAATATCTTTGTTTGAAAAAATTATAATTTGAATTTAAATCAAAGAATTTCACTTTTTGCCAGATTAGGGTCGCTTTTTAAAAATTATGAGGAAAATAATCTTGATGCTATAACTAAAAAATTATTTGATGAAGCAATAGAGAATAGCATTACTTATAACTCCTTTTTTACAAAAAAAAACATAAATAAATCTATATCAACTTGGTCAAAAAATCTAACAAAAAGATCTTTAAATAATTTTATTTCAAACTACTCATTGAATAAAAATATTAACCAAAAAAAAGTTGCAATTATTATGGCTGGAAATATACCATTAGTTGGTTTCCATGATTTTTTGTGTGTAATTCTTTCAGGAAATATTGCTATTATAAAACTTTCAAGCAAAGACTACCATTTACTTAATTACATATTAGATTATTTGACAAAAGAAAATCATAACTTTTCAAATCAATTTGAAATTTGTAATGAAAACTTAAACGAATTTGATGCTGTCATTGCAACTGGAAATAATATAAGTGCAAATCAATTTGATTTATATTTTAAAAATTACCCCAGGATAATAAGAAGAAATAGACATTCCATAGCTGTATTAGAAGGAGATGAATCAAATAGTGATTTAGAGCTTTTAGCTGATGATATTTTCTACCACTATGGACTTGGATGTAGAAATGTTTCTAAAATATTCATTCCATCAAAATATAATCTTGACAAGCTTTTTAAATCATTCATGGCATGGAAAGAAGTTATTAACAAAAACTCTTACGCAAATAATTATGATTACTACAGAGCAATTTATCTGCTAAACAAGGAAAACTTTTATGATAATGGATTTATATTATTAAAAAAATCAAATAAAATTGGTTCACCAGTTGGAACAATTTATTTTGAATATTATGATTGTTTAGATGATGTTTTTAAAATAATTGAAAATAATTTAGAAAAAATTCAATGTATAGTTTCTAAAATAAAAGGTTTAAATAAAACATATTTTGGGGAAACTCAAGAACCCAAAATTGATGATTATGCTGATAATGTTGATACTTTTGATTTCTTGTTAAAACTTAATTGATTTTGTTTAAGTTTTTTTGATCTGTTTTTTGTTATTTTGCGTTTTTAATCTATGAAAAAACATAATTTCAGTGCAGGTCCTAGTATTCTATCTAAAGACGTGTTCACAACATCATCAAAATCAGTTCTTGAGTTGGATAATATTGGACTTTCAGTTCTTGAAATATCTCACAGAAGTAAAGAGTTTGTTAAAATAATGGAAGATGCAAGATCTCTTTCACTAGAGTTGATGGATTTAAGTCAAGACGAGTACACTTCGCTTTTTTTACAAGGTGGTGCCAGTATGCAATTTCTTATGGTTGCTTATAATTTTTTAAGCACAAGTGCATCATATATTGATACTGGCGCATGGTCAACCAAAGCCATCAAAGAAGCAAAACTGTTTGGTAAAGTAAACGAAGTAGCTTCATCAAAAGATAACAACTATAACTACATTCCAAAAGATTATATTGTTCCTAGTGAATCAAACTACTTGCATATAACATCAAATAATACAATTTTTGGAACTCAATTTTCTGAAATTCCAAATGTAGATTGTCCTTTATTTGCAGATGTGAGCTCAGGTATTTTCTCTAGATCTTTAGATTATTCTAAATTCTCTCTTATATATGCTGGAGCTCAAAAAAATTTAGGTCCAGCTGGGACAACATTAGTTGTCATTAAAAGATCTCTGCTAAATGAAATCTGTAGAGAAGTTCCTTCAATGTTAAGTTACAAGATTCATAATGATAAGGATAGTATGTTTAACACACCACCTGTTTTTCCTATTTACGCATGTAAGTTGAGTATGGAGTGGCTAAAATCTATTGGCGGAATTAAAGAAATTGAAAAAAGAAATCGTCTAAAAGCAAACAAGCTATATGATGAAATTGATAACAATGAATTATTTGAAGGTTTTGCCGCGGTTGAAGACAGAAGTATAATGAATGTAACCTTTAATTTAACAGATCAATCGAAGAAAGATATATTTGATGAGATAGTACTCAAAAAAAATATTTCTGGAATTAATGGTCATCGATCAGTAGGTGGTTACAGAGCATCTATATACAACGCCTTAAGTTTGGATTCAGTTGAAACACTTGTAGATGCTATGAAACAATTTGAAAAAAATATATAATATGAAAATTTTAGCGAATGACGGTATTTCTGATTCCGGAGTTGAAGAACTTAGAAAATCTGGTTTTGAAGTTATTACAACTAATGTTGCTCAAGAACAACTAGAAAACTACATCAATACTAATAATGTAGTTGGATTATTGGTTAGAAGCGCAACGACAGTAAGAAAAGATTTAATTGACAAATGTCCAAGTTTAAAATTAATTGGACGAGGTGGTGTTGGGATGGACAACATTGATGTAGACTATGCAAGATCAAAAGGACTTCATGTTATTAATACTCCGGCCGCTTCATCTCACTCAGTGGCTGAACTTGTTTTTTCTCACCTCTTTTCATGTGTTAGATTTTTACATGATTCAAACAGAAATATGCCCTTAGAAGGCGATTCTAACTTTAAAAAGTTAAAAAAGAATTATTCAAAAGGAACTGAATTAAAAGGCAAGACACTTGGTATAATAGGTTTTGGAAGAATTGGACAGGAAACTGCAAAAATTGCATTAGGTATTGGAATGAATGTAAAATATTATGATAAATTCATTGACTCAGTATCAATTGAATTAGATTTTGTCCAAAATCAAAAAGTCAGTTTTGATTTAAACTCATCAGATTTAGATGATGTTCTTAACAATTCAGACTTTATATCACTTCACGTTCCAGCTCAAAAAGATTATGTTATTGGAAAAAATGAATTTGAAAAAATGAAATCCGGAGCAGGAATTATTAATACAGCTAGAGGAGGTGTTGTCAATGAGGAGGAACTTTTAAAATATATTGAGAATGGCCATATTAGCTTTGCTGCATTAGATACTTTTGAGAATGAACCTAACCCTTCAATTAAGGTTCTTATGAATCCAAAAATCTCCTTAACACCTCACATTGGAGCTGCAACATCAGAAGCTCAAGATAGAATTGGTTTAGAATTAGCTGAACAAATCTCCAATCTTTTAAAATAAATGATAAAAAGAATTAAGGATAAATGGGGAATTGAAAATAATTTTCAATTTGCCGTAATTTTAGTTGTATTTGCAGTAACTGGCTCTGTCTCAGCTAAACTTTCAGGACCTACAGCTGAATATTTTGAAATAGACAGTTTACATGCTATTTTATATTGGCCTATACGTTTGCTAATTGTATTTCCTATTTATCAAATATTACTTATATGGTTTGGTTTTATTTTTGGTGTAATAGTAAGTGTCTTTACATTACAAAAAGACAAATTTATATTTAATTTTTTTTTTAAAATGTCTATTTTATTTTCAAAAAAACTAGCTAATTTCCTCTCTTTTGGACTTCTATTTAGAGAATAAATTATTTCTTTAAAAGATGATTTTTTGAAAATCTAAATTTATCAATCTTTGGTTTAACTACTAACTGACAATAAGTGTTTTCAGGATTATTATGAAAATATTTTTTGTGATATTCTTCGGCTTCAAAAAATTTTGTCTCCTTTTCCAAAGTTGTAACAATTTTTGAGGAAAAAATACCGGATTTTTCAAGCATAGCTATATAATCCTTTGAAAAATTCAATTCAAATTCATTTTTATAAAAAATTGAAGATCTATATTGTGTTCCTATATCATTGCCTTGCCTGTTAAGTGTAGTAGGATCATGTGTTTCAAAAAAAACTTTTAAAAGATTTTCAAATGATAAAATTTCTCTATCATAGGTTGTTTTTATTGCTTCAGCATGTCCTGTCGTTCCAGAGCAAACTTGCTCATACGACGGATTAGAAACTGTTCCTCCTATGTAACCAGGAACAACTGAAATAACACCATTTAAATTGTCAAATATAGCTTCTGTACACCAAAAACACCCAGAAGCAAAAATTGCATAGTCTTTGTTCATATTAAACCTATTTTACAAAAATATGTCAAAATTAAGTTGTTTCAAAAATTACATATTTAATATTTTTTAAACCTTTACAATTAATGTATAAGTTTTTTATTTTTTTTTTACTATTCAAAACATTCTTTATTTATTCTCAGGAGAGAAAGTCCTTTGATGCAGTTAGATTTGATTCACCTCCAACAATTGACGGGGTTTTAAATGATAATCAATGGATTAATAGTAAAAAATTAGATGATTTTATTTTAGCTCTCCCTGAAACCAGATACGGAAAAAAAATTCCTATTAATTACGAAACCACTGCTTTTTTCGGTTATGATAATAATGCAATTTACATAGCAGCAATATTAAAACATCCGAATATGGAAAAAATTCAGAAAGAATTAGCAGTAAGGGATGAAGCTATGGAAGGAAATTTTGAATTATTCTGGGTTTCAATTGATCCTTATGACAATAAAGAAGGTCATTATGGTTTTTCGGTTACGAATGCTGGTGTCATTAATGATGGTTATTTTACAAGAGAATGGGATAAAAATGGTTTTAACTATGATACTGTTTTTGATGCTGAAGTATCTTTGAATGAAGAAAATTGGACAGTTGAAATGATTATTCCATATAGTGCTTTAAGATTTCCAAAATCTGATCTGCAAGATTGGGGAATAAATTTCTCAAGAAGAATACAGGATTTTGAAGAAACATATACATGGAACCCTACCGATATCAGAAATTATAGTTGGCCTGAAAAACTTGGATTAGTTAAAGATTTAAAATCTTTAAATCCCCCAGTTAGATTATTTTTATATCCATACCTACAATCTGCTTTAAATCTAAAAAAAAATAATTCTCCCAAGTCAACCTATTCTGCAGGACTAGATCTAAAATATGGATTAACTAGCAGCTTCACTCTTGATTTAACTCTTATTCCTGATTTTGGACAAGTTACTTTTGATGATGAAGAATTAAATTTAGGTCCATTTGAACAACAATTTGATGAAAATAGAGCATTTTTTACTGAGGGTGCTTCTTTGTTCGAAAAAGCTGATATAGGTTTTAGAGCAGGAAATTTCTTTTACAGTAGAAGGATCGGACAAAAAATAAATTTTAATGAAAGTGATTTCTTGGGTAAAAACGAACAACTTTTGAGTTATGAAAATAAACCCAAGCTATTAAACTCAGTAAAAATAACTGGAACAACAGAGAAAAAATTAAGTATAGGTATTATTAATGCTATTACCGATGAAACTTATGCATACTTTATAAATAATAATGGAGAGGAAAGAAAAGAGATAATAACTCCACTATCAAATTATAATGTTATTTCACTAACTCAGGAAATATTTAACGATGTTTCATCAATATCATTATTAAATACGAATCTTAACAGAAAAGAAGGAGCAAATAGTAACAATACTGCGCTGGTTGCTAATATATTTGATAACAAAAGAAAATATAATATTCAGAGTGCTATATATGGAAGTTCTGCGCCAAGATTTTCAGAAAAAAATGGTTTTAGAGGATATATAAGTGCTGAAGAACTAAAAGGGAATTTTCAGTTTTATCTACATTGGACTGGCGTTGATAAATATTATAACCAAAATGAATTAGGATATTTTACAACACAAAATTCACAACGAGTTGGTGGTAGAGTTTCTTACAGGATACTGGAAGATAATAAATTTTTTAGAGGACTTGGAAGTTCACTTTATGTTGGTAGAACTTTCAGATTTGATGATGGTGAGAGAATAAGAACAGGAATAAGATTTTCAAATATGACTCAACTTCAAAACTTAAGTGGAATCGGATTTGTAGCTAGGTATACTGATATAGAAAAGGATTATTATGAAACTAGAAATAATGATAAATTTATTATTAACCCACCTGAACTTGATATTTTATTAAGCTACAGTACCAATAATAATAAAAAAATTTATTCAAAAATTGAATTTTCCAACATAACTTCTTATAATGAACAGTTTAATGAAAAAAAAACATATAACAGATACGAATTAGATCTTAATTTTAGATTTTCAAATCAAATATCTGCTGAAATTAGCTCACAACTTAAAAACATACAAGATGATATAGGTTATATAATGGAAGAAAATAATAATATATATTTTGGAATTAGAGATCTAAAATCAATAGAAAACTCAATTAAGGTAGAGTATAAAATTGATAACAAAAAAAATATATTCTTCAACTTTAGAAATTTTTGGAGTACTGCCACTTATGATGAAAAATTATTTAAATTAAAAAAAGATGGTTACAGAGAAATTTCAGATTATGGATTGTTAAACAAAAGTCCAAATACAAACTTTAATTTATGGAATCTAGATTTAAATTTTGAGTGGTGGTTTGCAACTGGTAGCAATTTAGTTCTCTTATACAGAAATCAAATTTTTAATAGAAATAATGAAGCTGGTCTAGATTATTATAAAAGTTTAAAAAAATTATTTGATATTCCAATTGAGCATCAATTATCCCTAAGAATTAATTATTTAATCGATGTTAACAAGCTAAAACGAAAATGATCAAACTGAAAAATATATCGAAATCTTATGGAAATGAAAAAATTTTAAATAATATTTCATTAGAAATTGATCAAGGAGAATTTGTTTCTGTGGTTGGTCCATCAGGTGCGGGTAAAACAACATTATTAAATATAATTGGTACAATTGAAGATTTTAATATTGACTCATCAACTGAGCTAAAATTAAATGATATAAATATCTCTTCATTAAATGATATTCAAATTTCAGAATTTAGAAATAAAAACATTGGTTTTATTTTTCAGTTTCATCAATTATTACCTGAATTAAACAATTTAGAAAATATAATTTTACCTGCAATGATTGGAAACCACTCAAAAAAATCCTATACAGATAGAGCACATGAATTAGCCAATTTATTAGGAATTAATAAAATACTTTATAAATATCCTGATTCAATTTCAGGTGGAGAAAGACAAAGAGTTGCAGTTGCAAGATCCCTAATAAATAATCCAAAAATATTATTAGCCGATGAGCCAACTGGAAATTTAGATTCTGAAAATGAAAAAATAATTATGAATTTATTTAAAAAATTAAATTCAGAGAAAGGCTTGACCATTGTTTTAGTAACTCATAATAAAGATTTTGCAAAAATTTCAAATAAATGCTACACAATTAAAGATGGTAAATGGAATTAATAATGAGATAAAAGATCTTTTAGATTTCAAATTTTTTGAGTATAATAAAAAATCCTTCATAGAGTTTGATCCAATATCAATTCCATATAGATTTTCGAATAAAGAGGATATTGAAATTATATCTTTTTTAATAAGTACTATTTCATGGGGAAACAGGAAATCAATAATTAATAGTGGTGAGAAACTAATATCCATTTTAGGAAACTCTCCTTACGATTTCATTATGAATTTCAAAGAAAATAAAATGACTAAATTCAGTTTTGTTCACAGAACATTCAACTCAGTTGATCTATTGTTTTTTTTTAAATCATTAAATAATATTTATAAAAATCATAATGGGCTAGAAAATATATTTTCAAAATTTTTAGATGAAGATTTTGTTTTTAAAAATATTTTAAATTTTAGAAAAGTTTTTTTCTCTATTGATCATCCCAAAAGATCAGAAAAACATGTTTCAAATCCCATTAAAAATTCTGCATGTAAAAGAATAAATATGTTTTTAAGATGGATGGTAAGAAATGATAAAAATGTTGACTTTGGAATTTGGAGTAAATTAAAACCATCAATGCTATCATGTCCACTTGATGTTCACACTGCTAATACTGCCAGAAAACTAGGTTTAATCAAAAGAAAACAAAATGATTTTAAAACATTAAAAGAGTTGGATAAATCTTTAAGAATTCTTGACAAAAAAGATCCTGTAAAATATGATTATGCATTATTTGGATTAGGTGCATTTGAGGGTTTTTAAAATGTTTTAAAAACTATAACTATATTTGTACTAATTTGACTCTGATATGTCAATATTAATTAAGTCTGCTAAAATCATTGATGCCGACAGTACTTACAACGGTAAAGTTCTAGATATTTATATTGTTAATGGTATTATTAAAGAAATTGGTAAAAATCTTAAAGTTAGTGCCAAAGATATCATTGAGAAAGAAAATTTACATATTTCTACTGGATGGTTTGATTCGAGTGTGTGTTTTGGTGAACCTGGTTTTGAAGAAAGAGAAAATTTAGAAAACGGAATTGAATCTGCTGCAATCTCCGGCTTCACCGATTTAATTTTAAATCCGGAAACAAACCCAATATTAGATTCAAAAGCTGACATAAATTACATTAAATCAAAAACTAGTAATTCAATAATATCAGTTCATCCTTTAGGAGCTCTAAGTAAACAGAGCAATTCTAAAGAATTAGCTGATTTAAAAGAAATGTTTGATACAGGTTGTGTTGGTTTTTATGATTTTAAAAAACCAATTAAAAATGCAAATTTGTTAAAAACTGCTTTACAATATGTTCAGCACTTTGATGGTCTTATATTTTCTTTCCCTCTAGAGGAATCAATTTCTAAAAACTCTCTTGTCCATGAAGGTGTTGTTAGCACAACATATGGTTTAAATGGCTTTTCTACTGTTTCCGAGGAAATTGCAGTAGCCAGAGATTTAAAAATTTTAGAATATACAGGTGGTAAACTTTTTATACCAACAATTTCAACTATTGGATCAGCTAAACTAATAAAGCAAGCAAAATTAAAAGAACTAAATGTAACGTGTAGTGTATCTACAAACAATTTATTTTTTAACGAAAATAAGTTGAAAGAGTTTGATACACGATTTAAAGTTCTTCCCCCTCTAAGGGACGAAAAAACAAGGAAAGAACTCAAAAAGTTTGTAATTGATGGCACTATTGACTTAGTAACTTGTGATCATTGTCCAATTGATATAGACAATAAAAAAACTGATTTTGAAAATTCATTTTTTGGATCTACTGGTCTAGAATCATCATTTGGAGCTTTAAACACCATTTTTGGTTTAAACCAAACAATTAAAATTATGACTTCAGGATATGACATTTTTAACTTAAATAAACCATCTTTATCTATTGGGTCAGAAGCTAAACTCACATTATTTAATCCCGATCTTGATTATACTTTTTCAAAATCTGATATTTTTTCGCAATCAAAGAACAGTTCTTTTATTGATATGAAATTAAAAGGTAAATCTTATGGTGTTATATCTAATTTTAAGAAATTAATTGTTGAATAAAAGACTTCATAAAATTTATAAATTATCCAAAAATAAATCAACAAAACAACCTTTAATTGTATTAATTCACGGATATGGAAGTAATGAAAATGACTTATTTTCATTTAACAGTTTATTTGATGAAAATTTAAATATAGTTTCTTACAGAGCAACTAAAGAATTTTACCAAAATATGTATGCTTGGTACGATATATATTTTGAAAATAACGTTAAATCATTTGATGAAAAAACAGCAATTCAAAGTGCAAAATTACTTACTAAAGAAATAAAATTATTTTGTAAAGAATATAACTGCGATGAAAATAGAGTTACTTTGATAGGGTTTAGTCAAGGTGCAATTTTAGGATATTCAATTTTATTCTTAAATCCTAATTTATTGAAAAACTTAGTTGCATTAAGTGGTTATGTTGAAGAAAAAATATTAGACAGGAATGATATCAAAACAAATACATCAATATATGTTTCTCATGGAAAGAATGATGAAACTATTCCTTATGATGATTCAAAAAAAACCTTACAATTATTGGATTCAAAAAAAATTAAATATGATTTTTATGAATTTAATCAAGGTCACGGAGTTAGTCAAGAAAACTTATATTCTTTTTTAAATTGGTTAAGTAAAAAATATTAGAAACTAACTTCAAGCATGTCGTAGGCTAAGAAAACATTTTTTGGTAAAAGTTTTTGTGTATCCTCATGCATACCCATATCAGGTGCAATATGAGTTAAAAAAGATTTTTTTGGGTTTAATTCTTCGATTATTCCTAATGCTTGGTCTAAATTAATATGAGAATAATGTTCTTTATGTCTCAGGGCGTTGAGAACTAGAATGTCTAAATCTTTTAGCTTTGAGAGCTGATCTGATTTTATTTTTTTTAAATCAGTTATATATGCAATGTTTTTATATCTAAATCCAAAGACCTGTAAGTTGTGATGCATATAACTAACAGTTGAGAATTTAATTCCATCAACACTAAAATCTATGTTTTCTTCAATTATGTTTGAAAAAACATGAGGCGAGCCAGTATAGCCACCTGTTTCATCAAAAAGATAATCGAACCTTTTTTCAAGATTTGATATCACTCTTTGATGAGCATAAATTGGGATTTTGCCATGTCTAAATGAAATTGGTCTAACATCATCAAGACCGGCTGTGTGATCAGAATGTTCATGAGTAAATAAAATAGCATCAATTTTTGATATTTTAGATCTTAACATTTGTTGTCTAAAATCAGGACTGCAATCAATAAGAATATTTTTATTTTTAATCTGTAAAACAACTGAAGATCTTGTTCTAACATCTTTACTGTCTTTACTGTAACAAACTGGTCTTTCAATACCAATTGTGGGAATACCTGTGCTAGTACCAGTTCCTAAAAAAATTAGTTTCATTAATTAATCAAATTTAATTTTTTCTTTGACGTTATCAATAATTGTTTACTAAATTTGTAATAACACAATATTATGGTTGTCTCTTTAAAGGGTGATAAAGATTTTGAAAATCTACTTTCTGTTAAAGATAAAGCCTTACGCATCAATCTTAATGAAAATATTTATGGTAGCTTTTCTGAAATAGGAGCTGGTCAAGAGGTTGCTAGACACTTTTTTAGAGCTGGGGGAGCTTCTGGTACAATTGCTAAAACTATGAGTGCCTATGATAAAGGTTTTAGTGATGCAATATATGGAATCGAAGATGATAAGAGATATGTTACTAAATCAAGATTGACTAAAATGCTAAAACATGAAATAAAGCTACTTGAAAATCGTGTTAAAAGAGAGTCAAATCCTGATAAAATGTTTTTCTCTTTTGCCAATACAGTAGCAACAATTGATTTTGCAAAAAAATTTAAAGGTCATGGTTGGATGGGTATAAGGTTTCAAACCGATGCTAAGGAAGATTATAGTGAAATTCAAATGCATATTCGTTTTCATCTTATTGATGCTAAAGCACAACAAGAAGCACTTGGAATTATGGGTGTTAATTTGATTTACGGGGCATATTACAAGCATAATAAACCAAGGTCATTAATAAAATATCTTTATGATCACATTGATCCTCAGGCTATTGAAATTGATACGATAAATTTTTCAGGACCTTTATTTAGTCAAGTTGATAACAGGCTAATGAGTTTGAGTCTAGTAAAAAATGGGATGACCCAAGCTGTCATGTTTGGACCTGATGGTAATAATATCTTACCTGCAGCAGTACTTTATAAAAAAAACATTTTAGCTATAAGGGGAAGTTTTAGGCCTTTGACTAAAGTTAATGAAGACATGTATGAAAAATCATTTAAGATGATCTCAGATGATAAAGATTTTGATGTAAAAAACACAATGTCCATTTTTGAAATTACATTGTCAAATTTATTAAGCGGAAAGGCTGATATTAATGAGCAGGACTTCTTTGACAGAGCTGAATTGCTATGCTCAACTGGAAAAACAGTGATGATAACTAATTTTCAAGAATATTATAAACTTTCTGATTATTTTTCAAATTACACGACTAAAAAAACTGTTCTCACAATGGGTGTAGATAATCTTATTAAAGTTTTTGAACAAAAATATTATAATTCTCTAAGTGGAGGTATTTTGGAAGCTTTTGGAAAATTATTTAAAAAAAATATCGAAGTATACTTGTATCCTATGTTGAAGAATGGTGAATTAATAAATAGTGACAACTTACAAGTTGAAGATAATATGAAGAACCTCTTTAAATTTTTTAAGGATAATAAAAAGATTATAGATATAAAAAATTTTGATTCTAATCTTTTGAATGTCTTTTCAAATGAGGTTCTTGAAGATATTAAAAATTCTAAAAAAGGTTGGGAAGACAAGCTCCCAAATAAAATTTCAGAGCTTATTAAAGAAAAAAAATTATTTGGATTTAAAGGATAAAGTTTAATTATTTAAAATTTGGTTAGTGTGATCTTTTGTATTAACCTTATCTATAACTCTTTCTAGAATACCATTTTCATTGAAAATAAAAGTCATTCTATAAATCCCTTCATATTCTCTTCCATACATTTTTTTAATTCCCCAGACACCAAATAGTTTTACAACAGTCTGATCTGTATCAGCTAATAAAGGAAATGGAAAACCAAATTTTGTAGAAAAATTCTTTTGAGACTTGGGTTTGTCGCAACTTACTCCAATAATTTGATAACCACTATCGGTTAATTTATTATAATTTTCTGAAAGATTACATGCTTCAGCAGTACAACCTGGGGTGTTCGCTCTTGGGTAAAAGAAAAAAATTGTTTTTTTCCCAATAAAATCCTCACTTTTTAAAATATTTTCATTTTCATCTAAACATTCAAAAGATGGCATTTTATCACCTATGTTTAAAGTATTCATACATTTAATTTAAGTTGTTAAATTTACAAAATTGAAAAAAACAGAAAAAATAAATTTTATAATTAAAACTTTAGAAGATTTATTCCCTGAAGTACCAATCCCTTTAAATCACAAAGATCCTTACACACTTTTAATTGCTGTACTTCTTTCTGCTCAGAGCACTGATGCAGGAGTTAATAAAATAACCCCAATTCTTTTTAAAAAAGCTGATAACCCTTATGATATGATTAAATTAAGTGTAGAGGATATTAGAAAAATAATTAGACCTGTAGGATTATCCCCAATGAAATCTAAAGGAATTTATGGATTATCTAAAATTCTAATAGAAAAACATAATGGTTTGGTGCCTAAGAAAATTGAAGATCTTGAAGCTCTTCCAGCAGTGGGACACAAGACCGCAAGTGTTGTGATTTCTCAAGCATTTGGAATACCATCTTTTCCTGTTGATACACACATACACAGATTGATGTATAGGTGGGGACTTTCAAGTGGTAAAAGTGTAAAAAAAACTGAAGAAGATGCAAAAAGGTTATTTCCAAAAAACCTCTGGAATAAATTACATTTACAAATAATTTATTATGCTAGAGCTTACTCTCCTGCGAGAGGTTGGAATATTAAGAACGATATTATTACTAAAAAGGTCGGAAGAAAATCTGTACTAAATAAAATTATACATTAATTACAGTTTATTTCATATTCAGTCCAGTTCATATTGGTATTATCATTTTCAAAATAAAAACATTGCTTTGAATTATCACTAAATGTTAGGAATTTATAAAATCCATCTGGAACGGTTGCTCCAGTTTCAAGTACTTGGCTAGAATTAGAAAATTTTAATTCAATCCTAACCTTAACAGGACCATTAGTTCTTGCTATTGATCTTACTTCTTCTTCAAGTTCTCTCCATTCTCCTCTGTTCAGATTATCAACTTGTAATGCACAATTAACAAAAGAAAATGTTTTAGCTAAGTTGGACCAAGAGTCTGTAAATGAACCAGCAGGAGCCATGTGACCTTTATCCCACTTATTATTGTAATAATCGTTATCATCAGAGGTTTTTATATTTTTTTCTAAATAAAAATCCATGTTGCCTCTATCAGCAACTTTAACAAAATCTCTTACTGTATATTCAATCCAATTAGGTTGTTCTTTAAGCTCATTGTATGAAATTTTAAAAACATCATTTTCAATTATCAAATCATCTCTTTGACCAATCTCAATAATAGGACAACAATCATCATTATTTTCATTACATGCAATAAAAAAAAACAATAATATCAAATAATAATATTTCATACTTAATAAAGACTTGGATTATTTAATCATCATTTTTTTAAAAAAATATTTAAACATAAATTCAAAGTTAATAATTGATATCTAATAAATACAACAACATTTTTTGATTAATGAAATTAAAATCTCCCCTGTTGAACTGATATTTTTTTCTATTTTAAAAAAAGAATCCTTTTAACTAACAATAGTAATAATTTAATAAAATTTATTCTAAATAATTGTACAGATGGCAGTTACCTGAATAAATATTGATATTTTTTTGTTTTGTTAACAAAAATTTAACATCTTTGAAAACATTTTAAAAATTTAAACTAATGAAAAAACATTTAAAACTATTTTCCTTGTTTTTCTTAGCAACAAGTATTATTGCATTTGCACAGGGTACTGTTAGTGGTACTGTTTCAAATGCTGATGGGACTCCATTGCCTGGAGCTACTGTTGTTGTACAAGGAACTTCTAGCGGTGTTACCACAGATTTTGATGGTAATTACTCTATTAATGCATCCTCAGGTGATGTGTTATCATTTAGTTATGTTGGTTATCAAACAGTTCAGTTAACTGTTGGTAGCTCGATGACTGTAAATGTAACATTATCTACTGACAGCGCATTAGAAGAGGTAATTGTTACTGCTTATGGTACTCAGACCAAACAGTCTGTTGTAGGTTCTGTAGCAAGTATTGGTTCAGAAATCTTAGAATCGTCTAAGTCTACTTCTGTAACTCAAGCTTTGCAAGGATCTGTACCTGGTGTTAACATTATTTCCTCAGGTGGTATACCTGGATCTAACCCTACAATTAGAATTAGAGGTATAGGTTCAATCAACGCTTCTGCGTCTCCTTTAATTGTTGTAGACAATGCTCCTTACGCTGGTAACCTGAATGCATTAAGTCAAGATCAAATAGAGTCTATTTCTGTTCTTAAAGATGCATCAGCTACTGCTCTTTACGGTGCAGCTGCTGCAAATGGAGTTATCATAATTACTACCAAGTCAGGTAAATTAAATTCTGAGGCTAAAATTTCTGTCAGCATTAAAAAAGGTGTTGCAAGTGAAGCTGTTGACACTCACGAATTAATGGGTATCAATGACTGGTCTGAATTATACTGGGAAGCGAAAAGAAATAATTACTTAGAAAATGGATTAAGTTCTGCTGCTGCTGCTGCTGCTGCTACTGCAAATTTTGGCTCAAGTATGGGTTATAATGCTTATGGAATTGATAATCCAGTTGGAACTGACGGTAAATTAACTGCAAGTCCTTTGTGGGATACTGATTGGAAAGGTGCTTTAATGGACAACGAAGCTAGCTTCGACGAAATTGGTATCAACCTATCAGGTGGTAGTAAAAACACTTCTTACTTCTTCTCTACAAATTATTTAGGTGAAGATGGAAACGTAACAACTACAAGATTTGAAAGATTCTCATCGAGAATTAAAATCGATAGTAAAGTAAATGATATAATTTCTGCAGGAGTGAATGTTGGTTACACTAGATCAACTACAAACACTCCTACTCAATCAGGTAGTGGATATTCAAGTACAGTTCAATGGATTTATAATGTTCCTAATTTCTTCCCAATTTATAGAAGAAATCCTGATGGTTCGTTCCTAACTGATGCCAATGGTAATAGACAATTTGACTACGGTGCTAACTCTGGTATCTTAGTTAATGGTGTGAGACCAGTATTTGAAGATGAAAATGCTTACGGTTCATTATTCTTATATGATATTTACAATCTTAGAACAGACTTTAATGCCTCATTATATGCTTCGATTAATATCTTGGATAACCTATCTTTCACTTCAAGATTTGCGTATCAGTCATATATGTTTGATTCTTATCAATATATTGATAGAGATAATGGATATGCTTCTAGTGTAAATGGTAGAACTACACAAGGTAGAGATTTAACTATGCAAACAAATGCACAGCAACAATTAAGTTATTTTGATTCTTTTGGAGATCATAACTTATCAGCTGATGTAATTTATGTTGCTAATAATTATAATTTTGATGATTTAGGTGCCTCAGGTGAGGGATTTCTTCCAGGTGTTAAAATCTTGAATGGCGCTACTACTCCTTCATCAGTTAGTGGATATACTGTAGATCAGAGATATACTAACATATTAGGAAGAGTAAAATATAATTTTGATGAAACATATTACATTGAAGGTAGTGTTTCTCAAGGTTTATCTTCAAAATTTGCTAAATCAGTTAGAGAAGGTACTTTCTTCTCTGTTGGTGCTTCATGGATTATTTCTAACGAAAGTTTCTTAGCTGATTCTGATGTTGTTGACTTTCTAAAGCTTAAGGCTTCTTATGGTGAAGTTGGTAATGACAGAGGAATCGGAAGTTTCCCATACATAACACTATTTAGTACAGGTTGGAACCAGCTAGGTACAACTGGAGTAATAGCAGGAGGGCTTAATGACCCATTCTTAACTTGGGAAACTACTGCTACTAGCAACTATGGTGTTGAATTTGGATTATTTGGTGGAAAACTTGATGGTTCTGTTGAATATTACGAAAGAGAAAGTGTTGACTTAATTTATGATAAGCCTGTTCCAATTTCTACAGGAAATTCGTCAGTAAAGACAAACGTCGGTGCACTAAAAAACTATGGTATTGAAGTAGTTTTATCATCTCAGATTGTAAAAACTGATGACCTTTCAATAAATGCTGCTGTAAACTTCTCAACTGAGAATAATGAAATTACTGAGTTAACTCAGGAGGAATTCATTAGTGGTACTAAAAAGTGGATGGTTGGAAGATCTTTATATGATTTCTTTATCAGAGAATGGGCTGGTGTCGATTCAGCTGATGGCTACGGAATGTGGTACAAAGATATTTTAGATGCTGATGGTAATCCAACAGGTCAAAGAGAAACTACTAAAGAATATAGCGAAGCTGATAGATACTATATGGAAAAAACATCTATTCCTGAATTAATTGGTGGATTTAATGCACAAATTCAGTATAAGGAGTTTGATTTTTCAGTATTAATGAATTTTGCTCTTGGTGGATATGTTTATGATTCATCATATGCAAGCCTAATGGCTGGTTATAAAAACATTAGACAGCAAAGTCCACACTTGAAAGATAGATGGCAAAACCCTGGAGACGTTACAGATGTTCCTGTTTTACTAGAAAATAGTAATGACTTTAACGCTACTTCATCAAGGTTTTTATATGAAAATGATTATTTAAGAGTAAAAGGATTAACTCTTGGTTATACTATAAACAATAGCCCTGCTCTCTCAAGTATAGGTATTGATAATATGAGAGTATATGCTCAAGCTACAAATCCATTTACTTTCCATAAACATTTTGGAATTGATCCTGAGCAAAACTTATCAGGTACGACAAGTAGTCGTTCTTACCAATTGAAAACTTTTACAGTTGGTTTAAATATTGAACTTTAAAATTTAAAAAATGAATATTAAAAAATTATTACTAGTCGTTTTTGCAACTTTAACTTTTTATAGTTGTCAAGAACAATTCGTAGATGATCCAGCACCAGTTGATGGTATCAGCGAAGCTTTAGTTTTTTCAAACAGAAGTATGGTTGATGCATTTTTAGCAGGAATGGGTCGTAGAATAAGACGTCAATTTACCGCAACTGATACAAATGGTATTAATGGTATGTATTATGCTAGAGTTGTAAAAGGAAATGACGTTATTCAGAGAAGAACTTGGTTTACGTATGACTATGAAAATGATAACAGAGAACCAACTTACAGAAGACCAACGTTTTCTTGGCAGTTCCCTTACTATATGATAAATCAGGCAAATATTGCTATAAAAGGGATTAACGAGAGTAGTTTAGGTACAACTGACAAAAATGAAACATTAGCTCAGGCTCATGGTATTAGAGCATATTGGTATTTTCAATTAGCTCTTGAGTTTTGTCCATCATACCTAAATTCAACTCCATCTCAAGAAGATGCACCACCAATTTATACTCAGCCTGTAACAGATGGTGGACCTATGAGTAAAATGTCAGATTTATATAATTTAATCCAAACTGATTTAGAAACTGCTGTTACTTTAGCATCTAGCTCAAGAATTGATAAATCATATATCAATAAGAATGTTTTACATGGTTATTTAGCTAGATTTTACCTGACTACAGGTGATTATGCTAAAGCTGCTACTAATGCTGCTGCTGCTAGAACTGGTTATTCGCTTGATGCTGCCGGTTACAGTGGAGGATTTAGTGATATGTCGAGCAGTGAATGGATAT
>NTKN01000008.1 GCA_002457715.1 Cryomorphaceae bacterium MED-G14 | reverse complement strand
ATGATCCTATTGAAGTTAATTTCAAAAACGATGATTATGGGTTGCCTAGCGGAACTAAAAATCCTGAGTTATTAACTATGAAATGGCATCATGGGCATAATAAGGCTATAGTTAACGGAGTTCCAAGAATTGGATACATGAAAGGTGGTGAAAAAGCTAAATGGAGTGATATTGATATGGCTGATAAATTTTTAGATGAAGCAAAAAAATATATTAATAAAGTTAAAGACAGTCCTTTCTTTTTATTTTATACTCTACAGCAACCACATGTTCCAAGAACCCCTCATCCAAGATTTGAGGGATCCTCAGGAATGGGGCCTAGAGGTGACGTAATAAAAGAAGCTGATTGGTGTATTGGAGAGTTATATAATCATTTGGAAGAAAATAATCTTCTTGAAAATACTATTATAATTATCTCGAGTGATAACGGACCGGTTTTAAATGATGGTTACTATGATGATGCCGTAGAAAAATTAGGTGACCACAAACCTGCTGGTGAACTCAGAGGAGGAAAATATAGTTTATTTGAAGCGGGTACAAGAGTTCCATTTATTACGTATTGGAAAGGAAAAACAAAACCACAAGTTTCTGATGAGATTGTATCTCAAATAGATTTTCTTAATTCGTTTTCTTCATTATTGGGCTCAGATATTAAATCTAGAGATGGAGTCGATCTTTCCGATGTTTTTTTCAATAATAAAGGTAATGGACGAAATAATCTTGTAATTGAGGCTGTAAAAAGAACGGCATTGAGAAGTGGTAATTGGGCTATGATACCACCTTATAACGGACCCGAAAAAAATACTAATGTTAATATTGAATTAGGTAATTCTAAAGAATATAAGTTATATAATCTGGAGAATGACATATCTCAAAGAAATAATCTTGCAAAATCTAATCCTGAAAAACTTCAGGAAATGATTAATTTATATAGTGAAATTATTGGTAACGAGTCTATTGAAATAAAAGAACTAATTCTGGAATAATTTACTTTATTCATCAGTTTTCATTTTCACTCTCTTGCCATTGATTTCATATATGTCACCAGTTGTCATCGTAACTTTACGAAGTCGTTTTTCTTCAAATTGTCTTCCTAATCCTGCAGGTTTTGTTCTAGCATCAGAAATTCTTTCATCAATATGAGTTTTTAAAGAGTCAATTATAGTAATATAATTAGAATTATTTATAATATTATTCATTTCATTTTCATCAATCGAATGATCATAAAATTCATAACCATGTTCACCTTTTTCTCCCCACTTAGTCAATCTGTATCTTTCAGTTTTTACAGAATAACCTTGAATTCCTGATTCTGAAAAGTTTAAATTACCATGCTGTGATGCTCTCCATCTAGTTAATGCACTTCGTCTAACTTTATGGCTTGAGTCTTCAAATATTGGTGTAAGACTTTTTCCAACAACGTGAGATGGTGTTTCAATTTTAGTTAAATCCATCAAAGTAGGGTAAATATCAATTAATTCAACAGGTGAATTGGATCTTACACCTTTAGTGACACCGGGACCAGAAAAAATCAAAGGCACTCTTGTAGAATCATCAAATAAAGTTTGTTTTTGCCAATGCCCATGTTCTCCAAGATGATATCCATGATCTGAAGTAAATACCACAATTGTATTTTTATCAAGACCTGTATCCTTTAGTTTTTTTAAAATTCTTCCTATTTGAGCATCTACAAATGAAGTAGTTGCATAATATGCTTCTTTTATTTCCTGAGCAAGTTTATGATTTGATTTATCATTTAAAAGAATTTGATCTTTTTTCCATCTTACTGAAATTGCTGCAGGAATAGGAATTGTACTTAAGTATTCATCACTACTTCCATCGTAGGGAATTTCCATTTCATCCATTTCATACATATCAAAATATTTTTTTGGGGCCACAAAAGGAGTATGAGGCCTGAACATTCCTACGGCTAAGAAGAAATTTTGACCATTCTTGGAAAATTTTTCTAATTGTTCAATCGCTTCAGTTGCCCCAATTCCATCCGTTTGCTCCTCATCTTTTCCCTCTGCTGATAACCAACTTAAAGTTCCACCATATTGTCTTGGTCTTAACGTATTGATTTTATATTCTTCATCTTTATCTCTTCCATAAGGGTTTATAGTGTAATCCCAAGTTGTTATATCATCTTGACCAGATGATCCTATTGTTCCAGGATTGCCATAATGGTAAATCTTACCTATTCTAACAGATTTATAGCCTCTTTGTCTATATCTCTGACCTAATGTTACTACGTCAGGGATAGTTTGCCTCAAATCTATATCAAGTTGAGTATGCATAGTCTGATCAGAATACATACCTGTCATCAATGAAACTCTGGAGGGTCCACATAGTGGGAATTGGTTATGTGCATTTTCAAATAATACTCCACTGTTAGCTAATTTATCAATATTTGGACTTATAACTTGTGGATGACCATATGATCCAAGGTCACAATTTAGGTCGTCAGCCATGATAAATAGAACATTTAAATTATCATTGTTAATATCTGGTTTTTTTGTTTCACAAGAAAAAGTAATTAATATCAGAATTAAAATTTTAATGGAATTTTTCATTTGAATTATTTTAGTTAATTGGTATTGCATTTTCAATTTGTCTACCCAAGCTTTCAGGATATGAATTAGCTTCAAAAATCCTTTTATTTATAACTTGTAATAGTGAATCTTTAATTTTTTGATATGAAATATCTTTTGATAAATTATTTAATTCTGCTGAATCAAATTTTAAATCATACAGCTCAGAATCAAGAATTCCATTATGAATCCACTTGGTAAATCTATAATCTCTACTTTTAATTGAATATCCTTGTGCGTGGCCAGTCGGTGTCCAAACACGAAGTTCAGTAAGGGCCTCATTTCTAATTTGATTTCTATCACCCAAAAGGTAAGGTTTTAAACTTTTTCCACTGAGAAATTTTGGAGCATCCATATTTAATACATCCATAATTGTTGGGTAAATATCAATAAGTTCAACTGGATCATTTACATCTCCTTTATTATTACTTATCCCTGGACCTGAAAAAATTAATGGGACTCTGGTTGCGTGATTAAACAGGGTTCTTTTTTGCCAATGCCCGTGTTCACCAAGATGATATCCATGGTCAGATGTTAATATAACTATTGTATTTTTATCAAGTCCCGTTTCTTCAAGCTTATCCAAAACTCTTCCAATTTGAGCATCAACAAAGGATGTGGTTGCATAGTATGCGCGCTTAATCTCTTTAGCAAGGTCTTTATCTAAATAATTTTGTACTTTTTTTTCTCTAACAGATCTAGCTGCTGGCATGGGGATGGTTTTTAAATATTCTTCATCACTTTCTGGAATATCAAAATCATACATATTATACATATCAAAATACTTTTTTGGAGCAACATATGGTGTATGTGGTCTAAATAAACCAAATGCTAAAAAGAAATTTTCTCCACTTTCAGCAAACTCATCTAAAAAACGAATTGTTTCATTAGCTCCTATTCCATCTGTTTGTTCTTCATCAGTTCCATCAGCTTCAAGCCAGCTTAAAGTGCCCCCATATTCACCTTCTTGTAAAGTATTTATTTTATGTTCTTCTTTTTTATCTCTTCCCCACGGATTAACAGTTCTGTTCCAAGTAAAAGGGTCATCATGACCAGCTGTACCAATATCTCTGGGATTGTGATAATGATATATTTTACCTACCCTTGCTGAATGATAATTTTCAGAAATCAATTTTTCACCTAATGTTACAACATCAGGGATAGTTTGCCTAACGTAAAGTCTTAATCCTTTCGATTTTGTTTGATCTGGGTATAAACCAGTCATAAATGACACTCTGGAGGGTCCACAGTGTGGATATTGATTGTGAGCATCTGTAAAAACTAATCCATTTTTTGCAAGCTTATCAATATTTGGGGTAATAGCTTGCTTATCACCATATGCGCCTATTGCACAATTTAAGTCATCTGCTACAATAAACAAAACATTCAATCTTTCATTAGGACTATAATTATTTTCAGATTTGCATGAAAAAATTATAAATAGAATTAATAAAAATTTGTTAGCTGATTTCATTAAAAAAATATACAAATTTTTTATTGCTTTATTTAAAATATTTTAAAAATGATTAGATTGAATACTATGATTCACATTTATTATGATTTGAAAATAAATAATCTTTTAAACTATCAAATTCATACTCTATATTGAACTAAACAGAAATAAGAATAAAAAGAAGAGGATTATATCAACTAAAAAATCTTTTCTTTTATTAATTTTACAATACTAATAACATACCTATGGTTTTTGATATTGAAATGATTAAAAATGTTTATTCTTCAATGAAAGACAAAGTTGATCATGCAAAAAAAGTTTGTAATCATCCCCTAACTCTTTCAGAAAAAATATTATACTCTCATCTGTGGGAAAAAACTAAATCAACTTTTAGAAGGGGCGTTGATTATGTAGATTTTGCACCTGATAGAATTGCATGTCAAGATGCAACAGCTCAAATGGCATTGCTTCAATTCATGCAAGCTGGTAAAAATAAAGTTGCTGTCCCAACTACAGTACATTGTGATCATTTAATACAAGCCAAAATTGGTGCTGGACCTGATTTACAGGAAGCAATAAACACAAGTAATGAGGTTTTTAATTTTTTAGAATCAGTTTCAAACAAATACGGAATCGGTTTTTGGAAACCAGGCGCAGGCATTATTCATCAAGTTGTTTTGGAAAACTATGCGTTTCCAGGTGGCATGATGATCGGTACAGATTCACACACTGTTAATGCCGGTGGACTAGGAATGGTTGCAATAGGAGTTGGAGGTGCTGATGCAGTGGATGTAATGGCAGGAATGGCATGGGAATTAAAATTCCCAAAACTGATAGGTGTAAAATTGACTGGAAAGTTATCAGGCTGGACTGCTGCAAAAGATGTTATTTTAAAAGTTGCTGGCATTCTAACTGTTAAGGGAGGAACCGGAGCCATTATTGAATATTTTGGACCTGGTGCTCAAAATTTATCTTGTACAGGAAAAGGAACGATTTGTAATATGGGAGCTGAAGTCGGAGCAACTACTTCAACATTTGGTTATGATGAATCAATGGAAAAATATTTAAGAGCAACGGGGCGTGATGAAATAGCTGATGAAGCAAATAATATAAAAGAGTATTTGACGGGTGATCCTGAGGTATATCAAAATCCAGAAAAATATTTTGATCAAGTAATTGAAATTAATCTTTCAGAGCTAGAACCACACATTAATGGTCCTTTTTCACCTGATATAGCTACTCCAATTAGCAAAATGGCTGAGACTTTGGAAAAAAATAATTGGCCTAGAAAAATTGAATGGGGGCTTATAGGATCGTGTACAAATTCTTCATATGAAGATTTATCACGTGCATCATCTATTGCTGATCAAGCATTAAATAAAAACCTATCAACCAAGGCGTTCTTTGGAATTAACCCCGGCTCGGAGCAGGTAAGATATACAGCTGAGAGAGATGGTTTTCTTGATATTTTTGAAAAGCTTGATGCTAAAGTTTTTACTAATGCTTGTGGCCCGTGCATTGGTCAATGGGCTAGAGATGGAGCTGATAAACAAGAAAAAAACTCAATCATACACTCTTTTAACAGAAATTTTGCAAAAAGAGCTGATGGAAACCCAAATACACACGCTTTTGTTGCTTCACCTGAAATTGTAGCAGCTATAGCAATTTCAGGTGATTTAGGATTTAATCCAAAAACTGATTCATTATTTAACAACCTAGGTGAAGAAGTTAAATTAGAGGAACCCACTGGTTGGGAATTACCTCCTAAAGGTTTTGAGGTAGATGATAGAGGATATATTGAGCCTGATTGTGATGGATCAAATGTAAATGTAATTATCAATCCTGATTCAAAAAGATTAGAGAAGTTAGAACCTTTTGCACCATGGGATGGAAAAAATATAACTGGAGCAAAACTTTTAATTAAAGCCTTTGGTAAATGTACCACAGATCACATATCAATGGCAGGTCCATGGCTGAGATACAGAGGACACTTGGATAATATTTCTAATAACTGTTTGATTGGTGCTGTAAATGCATACAATAAGAAAACAAACTTTATAAAAAGTCAACTGAACGGTGAATATGGTGGAGTTCCTGAAACTCAGCGTGAGTATAAGAAAAATAATATACCCACAGTTGTAGTTGGGGATCATAATTATGGAGAAGGATCTTCAAGAGAACATGCTGCAATGGAACCTAGACATCTAGGTGTCAAAGTAGTTATTGTAAAATCCTTTGCAAGAATTCATGAAACAAATTTAAAGAAGCAAGGTATGCTAGCATTAACCTTTCATAATGAATCAGATTATGACCTAATCCAAGAGGATGATACTTTCAACTTTATTGATTTAGAAAATTTCAGCCCAGGAAATCAAATTACAATTGAATTGATTCATTCTGATGGTTCTAAAGATGTTATCAAAACCAACCACACCTACAATTCACAACAAATTGATTGGTACAAAGAGGGATCTGCATTAAATCTAATAAAAAAAGGGGCATAGAGCCCCTATTTAAAATTGTTTTATAATAATTATTATTCTGCTATTGCTGCAGCTTGTGCCGCACTAATCGCAGCCGTCATTTCAGTTGTGTCATAATGATGATATTCAGCAATCACTTTTCCATCATCTCCCCAAACAAAAACTATATGGGCTGGTAAATTAATTGTTTCACCACTTAATTTACTGGTTGCATTCCAAGTAAACCAAGCTTGGGTTGCAGTTGCAGCATTGTTTGCAGGACCTTCAGGATAATTTATAGTTTGCACCCATGATCCTAAATCTACTTCGCCATTACCGCTCCATGACATAGTAATTGGACTAAAAGTAGCATGTTGAGCTTCTAGTAAGGGTAAGAACTCGTCCATGGTAAGAGGTTCTGTACTATTTAAATAAAATTGCACATCAGGTGATAATAACGTCTTTATAGCTTCCATGTCATTATTTAAATAATTCTGAAATTGGGTTCTAATAGCATCTGACTTATCATCATCAAATGTAACTTGAACTCCAGTAGGTAAGCATCCAATGAATAATACTGCCAAAAATAATAATAAGTAATTTTTCATAATTTAATATTTATAGTTTATGTAATTTTTAATTTGATTTTGTATAACTAATATCCCCACATATCTAATTCAAAATCAAGAATTTCTTTTTTGATTCTTTCTGATTCAAGAATTATTCTAAGGTTATGTTGTTGTTTTGATTCTCCTGGCCTTTGTTTAATGTAGTCCTTAATTTCTCTGTCACCATATAAATTGTTATATTTATAAATAAACGAACTAAATCTTCTGTTTATTAATAAATCATCAAATGATATTCTATTATTAGTATTTCTATCATTGAAAACTAAATGATTATTTAATTCTTCTCTAACTGATGGATACCATATCCAAAAATAAGGGGACCCTAAATTAGGATTCTGAACACCATTTTTTAAATCCTCAGTATTGGCCCCAACAGGTTGAATACCTAATAATCTATATTTTAATTCTGAGTATTTCTTATCAAAATACCATATTCCTTTAATATTATATCCACCAATTTCATTAGAGTTAACATATAAAGTCTGAGTACCAGCTTTTCTAGAAATTAATTCGTAACTCATCAAATCTTTAATTTCGTTTGTGGATAGTTTATCTTCAGATGAGAATTCATCGAATTTATAAATTTCAAGATTCTTTCCTGAGGGGTCTTCTTCAATTTTATTGACAATAAATTCTTTCAAAACTCTCCAGATAGACTTTCTACCAATCTTATTTTGTTCATCATTAGTTGGAAAAAGTAGAGGAAAATTTAACTTCTCATTTAGATCTATAAATTCATATACTACCCTTGACCACAAAATATCATTTTCGTCAATAGTGCCATACTCCAGAGGAGTAATCTCATTTATAGATTTTTTTTCAGCATCAATAGGTTTTTTTGCATTAATTAAGTCAACTTGCGAAAAAATTAAATTTGAAAATAAAATAAAAAAAGCAGCTATAGATCTCATTATAAATTATTGTTTTCTAATTGTAAAATCATTTACATTATATTTAAATGCCTCACTCCTGTCAGTACCTTCCCAGCCAATAGCCTCAATACTTGAAAAAACGATAGGTGTTCCTGGGGGAGATTGTCTAATATAATCTTCCGCTAATCCTTCAATAAAATTACCTTCAATTGTGAGCGCTTGATTAATCCCAACACTGATAATAAATCTAGTAACCTCTACGTTAAATTCATAATCAAAATCAACAGGTTTATAACCAGTTACTTGTCCATTCAATATGTTAAACTGGGTAACTGTAGATCCAGACGGGTATGATTGATCGTTCTCTATTGCGCCAACTCCGTCAGGAGCTTTCTTAACTCTAAATAATTTAGGTTCTGATATAGCTGGCTGACCATTAACTATACCTCTTACCTGAATAAATGCTTCTGTCGAGCCTGGGAGAGGTTTTGCAGTAAAATTAGCACCAGGAATATTTGTTGAAGCAAGAGTTACATTAGAGTCTTGGCTATTATATTGACTTAATTGAACAGCTCCTGGCAAAACAACATTTACAGGATTTTTCAAACCCTCATACAATATGTTCATTCTGACTGCCTCAACTGTTGCCGTAGAAGGTTTTTCAATGATTGAAAACTCCTCATTAATTGGTATAGTGGTAACATTTCTATCATCCAATTTAGTAACGGAACCTGACAACTTATAACTACCAGTTTGGGTTAATCTTTTTTTGAATATAATTTGACCCTCAGAAATTTCATAATCTGAGCCTTCTAATAGATCTCTAGCTTGATTTGATCCTGGGAATGTTAACTTAATGTCTTGATCTTCAAATGCAAAAGATGAAGATTTTTGACCCATGATAATACTACCATCAAAAACTTCACCTGAAAAATATTGGGCTTTAGGTGTTTTCAAATAAGCCTGTAAAACACCTCCACCAGTTGTTGCAACAGCAATTTCACCAAGAATAACTGAAAGCAATTTATTCTCAATATATCTAATATTATTCTGAGTCTTAGTCATTTTTGATAATGATGCAACAAGTGGAAAACCTTTAAATTCATAATCCATGAAATCCAATTCATTACCATTACTATTTAATTTTTTTCCATCATCAGGATATTCAAATCTTGAATCTAAGTCATTAAGTACGCTTTCTAGATTTGTTAATGCTATTTTATCTGACAAATACTTTGGATCATTAATCTTGATACTATCAATAATTGATTTAACATCTCTTCTGAAAGCTATAAAATTGTTTCTATAAGTTTCACCTTCAGGTAAAAGTGTTGACCTTTCAAAAAATAGTTCATCAAGGGGACCTGATTTATCCATTACCTGATAATCGATCATAACTTGATCAGGTTTATCTGAATTTGATTTATTTTTAATGTTTCTAACATAGCTAGTTCCCTCTTTATCACTATCCAAAATACTGCTTTTTAAGTCCTTAATGTAATTGAAATAGTTGCTAGATATTTCTTTTAGATCTTGAACATATGGGTAGACAATTTGATATTCAGGCTGTGACTGAAGGTTATCGATTGTTGCATACTTTATTACATTATCACCAGAAAGTTGTTCTACGCTGGTTTCTAAATCTTCATTGATAACTCCAATAGTTGCAAGAACTTCCTTATCAATATTTAATGCTAACATTGCAATAAACACGAGATACATCATGTTTATCATTTTTTGTCTAGTATTAGTCTTTTCTCCTGCCATAAATTAATTCTTCATCCCTTGAAGCATAGCTGCATATTTTGCATTAAGCTCATTGATAGTTTGTTTCATTTTAGTTAACTCTTCACCTAAACCTTCTGGAATATTCATAGAACCTGTTGATGAATTGATTTCTGATAAATTAGAGCTAAGTGAATCATATAATAAGTTAATATCTTTAACTTTTTTTGCAGCACCTGCTAGATTTGTATTGTATGTGCTCATATTTTCACTCATGTCTTTGGGAATTACAAAAGCAGATGTAGCTTTAGCAGCACTAGATAAATTATTATTTAATGCAGATAAGCCTGCAACTGTTTCGTCAACGGCACTTTGAAGATTTTGTGTTTCTGCTTCAATAGTTTGCAAACCTTTGTCTTCTACAGATGAATCTCCAGTAAAATAACCTTGTACACCAGAAATACCAAAAATTATTGCCTCAGTTATTAATCCCACAGATAACATTAAATCTCCTGTTATTGGTCCAAGATCCTGATGAGTGATTTTTAAAAGAGCTCCAATTATAACAATTGATGCACCAAGTCCAAACATTAACTCAATAACATTATCTGGAAGAAATTTCTTTTTAGTTTTTATTTTTTTCATGTAAGTAATTTAAAATATTTTATTTGGATTTTCTTGAAAACCAACATCTTCTCCTAGATAACTTTGTACAGTTCTGAATCCAATGTAAGATCTTTTTTTGTTTTGATATTCATAATCTCTGGTAGATACTTTTAAAAAATGTGCAACATCTTTCCAGGATCCTCCCCTAACTACTTTTCTTGAATTATTATTATCACCTTCAATATTAGGATTTATTCCAGCAACAAAATCATTTGCTGATTTTTCATAATTAGAGTCTGTCCACTCAGATACATTTCCTGACATATTGTAAAGTCCATAATCATTTGGCCAATAAGACTCTGCTTCAGCAGTATATAATATTTGATCAGCAGCATAATCACCACGTTCAGGCTTAAAATTTGCCAGGAAGCATCCCTTTTCATCATAAGTGTAAGGGCCTCCCCAAGGATATTCAGCTCTTTCAATTCCACCTCTTGCAGCATATTCCCACTCAGCTTCAGTTGGTAATCTATATCTACTTACAAGTTGAATGTCTTTTTTCTTTTTTCTATTATGCTGATTTTTATAGAATGTTCTCCAATCTGCAAATGCTTTGGCTTGTTCCCATGATACACCTACAACAGGATAATCAGAGTATGCATCATGCCAAAAATAATCATTGTGCATTGGTTCATTATAACTATAATTAAAGTCTTTATACCATACAGTTGTATCTGGATAAACTTCAATTTCTTTATAATCACTCCATTTATTTTTTTCTAAATCAAACTCACGAAAACTATATTTAATTCTTTTTGTTTTAAATGCTCTTAATCCATTTGGGGTTGAATCTGCAGGTATAAAAAACCCTTCATAATCTTCCAATAAGTCCGGTCCTATACCACCTTCTAAAATGGCAGCATAATTAGCATCTAAATAATCTGACCTATCCCAGGATATTTTATTATCCCAATTTAAACGATAAGTTGATTTATCTTCAATATCTAAAATACCTAGACCATTCTCTTCCAGATATTCTTGATAGGCTGATTTTTCATCACCATCTTCAATTCTATTGTATATTGGCATGAACTCCCATAATGGATCGTCCTCAGAAAATTCCTCTCCAATTTTTTCATAAGCTGCCTTTGCAATTTCATGCCTAACAACAGAATCTCTTACCCAGTTAACAAACTGTCTATATTCGCTGTTTGTTATTTCAGTTTCGTCCATGTAAAATGCTTTGATAGAAACAGTTTTTAGTGTTGGGTTTTGTTCTAGAGAAGCATTTGGATATGAGGGCCCCATTGTAAAAGATCCAGAGGGAATCAAAACCATACCTTTTGGTTGAGTAGGAAAAAATTTATTGGATTTTACACCAATTAATTCACCTCTATCACTTTTAGAGCATGAGATGAAAAATAATAAAGTAATAAAAATAAACAACAATTTTTTCACAGACATATTGCTTTTAATAATAAAAAGTTGGACCCTAAAATAACACTTTTGGTTTAATTTCATATAATCTTGTTCTTTAATCTTTTAATTATTCTATCAGAAATTATGGAGCTCTGAGCTAATTTATAATCATTTTTTGAGCATGGAATTATGTCTTTTTTATAAGATACCATTAGTTTATCAACATACTCAACCCACCAACGGTTACTAATCTTGTTCTGATAAAATCTTAGGTTATGTCCATCCACTTCGATGTTATAGTAATTAAAATCATGATCTTTTGAGAAATCATCCATATGACGGTTATTATATCCTTCAATTGTGTACCAAACGATTTCTGATAAAATATAGTTGCATTCTAATGTACTTTTCACATTTCCAAACATTACAACTTTCATACTAGAACTTAATCCTGCATATCTTGATAATTTGCATGCTTCGTGTGCGGAAAGACCATTTGGGGATGTTAATTTAAAATTAATAATATTTGATTGGAGACTTTCTAGACTAAAATTTAATATATTCGCGTCTCTTAATATAGGTTCAACTTCATCAAAATTACTTCTTAAATCCCCTAAACTAAATAAATCAAAATTTATTTTTTTTACAAGGTCAATTTTTTCAATTTGATTTAAGTGTCGTAAGTATCCAATGTTACAAAAAAAATTAAGTTTTGAATTGTCATTCGTGATTAAATGAGACAAATAATTATTATTGTCGATAGAATTTTTATGATCGTTAATACCAATAAGCTTGTCAACTGAAACAATGTTTAAATAATCAAAATTATCCTTTAATGCATCACAAACAGTATTAGTTAAAGCTGAATTACCTCCAACACAAATAACTAATATTCCAAATGATGATAGTCTGTCAATTATTTCCTCTATTGCAAACTTGGTGTCAGTTTCTGAGTATCCGCGTTTAAGTATTCCAAAATCAATAATTTTAATTTTCCAACTACTATAGCTAAAAGAATAAAATAACTCTCTAAACTTTTCTGATTCTTGATCTCCATTTAATGAAAATATCGCAACAGAATAATCTTTATTAATTTCAAAATTATCAATTCCAAAAATTTTTATGTTTCTACCTATTGTTGAGGTTTCAACTGTATTTCTAAATTCTAAAATTTTTTGACTGGGTTCTGTAAAGTATTGATCTAACAAACTAAACTATTTTTTTAAAAAAATTTTTACATCGTCAAGACTAAGACTTTGAGGATCAATTGTCTTAGGAATTTGAACTTTTTTTCTCCCTTTAATTGCAAACACTTTACCCCATCTACCTTTTTCAACTGAAATATTTAGGTCCGGCCATTTTTTAATAACTTTTTCTTTCTCTTTTTTAATCTTATCCTCAATGAGCTCGATATAGTCTGATTCAGTTAGATTGTCAAAATCATATTTCTTATTAACATTAATAAACATATTATTCCACTTAATAAATGGACCAAAACGACCCTTACCTTTAGTAACACCCAATTCTTTATATATAAAGATTGGTTTATCGCTTTCATTTTTTTGTTTGATTAATTCAACTGCTTGGTCATAGCTGATATCGAAAGGTGATCTGCCGTCCGGGATTGAAATAAATTTTTTTCCATACTTTACATATGGACCATATCTCCCGATATTAGCTTCAACCTTATCTGATTCATAATCACCTAAATAAATTGGTAAATCAAATAATTTAATAGCTTCTTCAAATTTAATTTTACCTATTTGTTGTTCAGGAAGGAGACTAGCAAATATTGGTTTTTCTTCATCATCATTTTTACCAATTTGTGCTATTGGACCAAACTTGCCTAGCTTAACACTTAATTGTCTTCCTGTTTTTGGATCTTCACCTAAAATTCTTTCACCTGTTTCTCTTTTGGCATTTTTACTTACATCATCAACTTTTGTGTTAAAAGGATTATAAAAACTATCAATTATAGATTGCCAATCCTTCTCACCATTAGCAATTGAATCAAAATCATCTTCTACTGAAGCAGTAAAATTGTAATCAATAATATTACTAAAGTTATTTGTTAAAAAATCATTCACTAGTTGACCTACTTCACTTGGAACTAATTTTCCTTTGTTTGATCCAAAATTTTCTTTAATAGTTAATTCTTCGAGACTTTCTTTTATTATAAATTGTATTAAGTCCCTAGAAGAACCTGCCGAGTCACCTTTGTAAACATATTTTCTATTGATTATAGTTGATATGGTTGGAGCATAAGTAGATGGCCTTCCAATTCCAAGTTCTTCAAGTTTTTTTACAAGTGTAGCCTCAGAAAATCTGAATGGTGGTTTTGAAAAGTATTGGGTAGCTATAATTTTATTTTTTGTAATAATTTCACCCTGTTTCAAATCAGGCAATAACTCATTTTCATCTTCATCAGAAACATTATCCTTAGACTCAATATATAATTTTAAAAAACCATCAAATTTAACAACTTCACCATCAGCATGAAATAACTCATGATGTTTTGAAGATTTAATTTTTATTATTGTTTTATCGAGTTTAGCATTTGACATTTGAGAGGATACAGTCCTTTTCCATATAAGGCTATATAGCTTTGCTTGATCATAATCTACAACTAAATTGTCTACTGAAAAATTTGTAGGTCTGACTGCTTCATGTGCTTCTTGTGCACCTTTATTTTTATTCTTATAATTTCTTTGGGTAAAATACTTTTCACCAAAATTTTTAACAACTGTTTTTTTTATTGAACTAATTGCTTGGTCTGATAAATTGACACTGTCGGTTCGCATGTATGTAATGTAACCTTGTTCGTAAAGTTTTTGTGCTGCAGACATTGTTCTTGAGACTGAAAATCCTAATTTCCTAGAAGCTTCCTGTTGCAAAGTTGATGTTGTAAATGGTGGTGTGGGCTTTTTTTCTGTAGGTTTTTTTGTTACTGATTGGATTGAAAATACTGAATTAATAAAATTATTTAAAAATGATTTAAAATGTTTATCATAACTAAGGTTTTTCTGAATTTTAGCTTTAAAAAGTTTGTTTTCAGATGTAGAAAATAATCCAGATATTTTAAATGTTTCATCAGATTTAAAAAGATTTATCTCTTTTTCGCGATCTGCAATCAATCTAAGAGCTACAGATTGAACTCGACCAGCTGATAATCCACCCTTTACTTTTCGCCATAGGATGGGAGATATTTTATATCCCACCAACCTGTCTAAAATTCTTCTTGCTTGCTGAGCATCAACTAAAGATTTATCAATTTTCCTCGGGCGCGTTATAGCTTTTTTAATTGCATCTTCAGTAATTTCTCTAAAGACGATTCGTTTAGTATTACTCTCATCTAATTTTAATGATTCTTGTAGGTGCCAAGCAATAGCCTCTCCTTCTCTATCTTCATCACTTGCCAGCCAAACAGTTTCTACTTTTTTAACTTCACTTTTTAATTTTTTAACAATATCTTTTTTATCTTTTGATACAATGTATTTAGGGGCATAGTTTTCGTCGACATTAATACCTAACTCATTTGAGGGTAAATCTGAGATATGACCATTACTAGAAACAACCTTGAAATCATTGCCTAGAAATTTTTCAATTGTTTTAGCTTTAGCAGGTGATTCTACAATTACAAGATTTTTAGACATAAATAAAGTTTAGGTTCACAAAAATATATGTTTTTTTAAAATCAAGGTTTTTATGCTAAATAACTTAATTTTTATACAAATAATTATCAATTTTCATTCCACTAATGTAAAAAGTAATAAATTGACTCATTGTAAAACACGACAATTTGACAGTTTTTTTATATTTGCATTAGTTGTAATAAATTAAGTATGTTGGTTGATTCTGAAGTTGTAAAAAGAAATAGCACCAAAATATATAAACGTAAATATCATATTATTTCATATGGATGTCAAATGAATTTTGCTGATTCGGAAGTTGTAGCATCAATTTTAGAAAATATTGGATATGAACATTGTGCAGATATTAAGCATTCAGATTTAATTCTTCTAAATACATGCTCGATTAGAGAAAAAGCTGAGCAAACAATTCGAAAAAAATTATCAAGTATTAATTATCTCAAGAAAAAAAAATTGGATATTAAAGTTGGTGTATTAGGTTGTATGGCTGAAAGGTTGAAAGAAAAATTCTTAAATGAAGAAAAAATAGTTGACTTGGTAGTAGGCCCCGATGCATATCGTGACATACCAAATTTGCTAAAAGAAATTAATTCTGGTAGAGATGCAGTTAATGTCATATTGTCTAAAGAGGAAACTTATGCAGATATTAGACCTCAAAGGCTAAATTCAAATGGTATATCTGCTTTTGTTTCAATAACTAGGGGATGTGATAATATGTGTACGTTTTGTGTTGTACCTTTTACAAGAGGGAGAGAAAGAAGTAGAGACCCTAAAAGTATTTTATCTGAAATAAATGAATTAAAGTTAAATGGATTTAAGGAAATTACTTTACTTGGACAAAATGTTGATAGCTATTTATGGTATGGTGGTGGTCTAAAAAAAGATTTTAAAAACGCAAGTGAAATTCAAAAAAAAACATGTATTAATTTTGCAAAACTTCTTGATTTAGTTGCTAAATGTTATCCTAATTTCAGAATAAGGTTTACAACTTCAAACCCCCAAGATATGGATGTTGAAGTTTTAAAAACAATGAAGAATCATAAAAATATATGTAACCACATTCATCTACCTGTTCAATCTGGAAGCAATAATATTTTAAAAGCAATGAATAGACAACACTCGATTGAGGAGTATTTGGAGCTTATTAAACAAATTAAAAAAATACTACCAAACTGTGGGATATCTCACGACATAATAACTGGATTTCCTAATGAAACTGAAATTGATCATTCTCAAACATTAAGTTTAATGAATAAAGTCAAATATGATTTTGGTTTTATGTTCAAATATTCTGAAAGACCTGGGACACTTGCAGCCAGAAAGCTAGATGACAATGTTCCAGAAAAAGTAAAACAAAGTAGATTATCAGAAATCATTGACTTGCAATTTAGGCATAGTTCTGAAAATCTATCTAAATTTATCGGAAAGAAAACTGAGGTTTTAATAGAGAAGGAATCGAAAAAATCTACTAGTTTTTGGGCAGGAAGAAATGAACAGAATTTTATGGTTGTTTTTCCTAAAGAAAATTATAGTCCTGGAGATTTTGTAGAGGTTTTAATTAATAAATCTACTTACACAACATTAATTGGTTCAGTTATTAATAAAATTAAATGAATTCAAACATCCAAAATATAAAACAAAGATTTGAAATAGTTGGAATTGATCCTGGATTAGATAGAGCCATTGAAAAAGCAATTAGAGTTTCACCAACTGATATTTCTGTGTTAATTACTGGTGAAAGTGGAGTTGGTAAAGAAATTTTTCCTAAAATTATTCATCAACTATCTCACAGAAAACATAATAAATTTATTGCAGTGAATTGTGGTGCCATTCCAGAAGGTACAATTGACTCAGAGTTGTTTGGACATGAAAAAGGGGCATTTACAGGTGCAACATCAACAAGATCTGGATATTTTGAAGTTGCTGATGGCGGAACAATTTTTTTAGATGAAGTTGGCGAACTCCCATTAACAACCCAAGTGAGATTACTAAGGGTTTTAGAAAATGGAGAATTTTTAAAAGTAGGGTCCTCAAAGGTTCAAAAAACAAATGTTAGAATTGTTGCTGCTACAAATTTAAATATGGATTCCGCTATCAAAAAAAATAAATTTAGAGAGGATTTGTATTACAGACTTAGCACTGTTGAAATTAAAGTACCCCCACTAAGAAAGAGAAAAAACGATATTGTTTTATTATTTAGAAAATTTGCATCTGAATTCGCAAAAAAATATAATATGCCAACCGTAAGACTCGAAAATGAAGCACAAATTTTATTAAAAAATTACAGATGGAATGGTAATATTAGACAATTAAAAAATATCACTGAACAACTTTCAGTTCTCGAACAAGAAAGAGCTATTACTTCACAACTACTTTCCAGTTATTTACCAAATCCTTTAAGTAATTTACCAGCACTGATTGATCAGGAAACTCACAACAGTGAATTTTCAAACGAAAGAGAAATACTTTACAAAATTCTCTTTGACATGAAGAATGACTTAAATGAACTTAAAAAAGTTATTGGAAAAATTAAAGATGAAAATCCTGATTTTAACATTTCAAATTTTGAGAGTAAACAAAAAAAATATTCAGAAAAAATAGTCGAAGAATCTCAACCTGAAAATAACTTAATACAATTTGAAAGCTCAAAAAACATAAATACAATTAATGATAAGTATGATTTTGCTGAAGAAATTCATGAAGAAGAAACATTATCAATTCAAGATAAAGAATTAGAATTAATAATGAAATCATTGGAAAGAAATAATGGAAGAAGAAAAGCAGCGGCAAATGAGCTTGGTATTTCAGAAAGAACATTATACAGAAAGATAAAACATTATGATATCAAGCTTTAATAAAATATTTATTTTCATAATCATAATAGCAATTAACTCATGTGGAAATTATTCATTCACAGGTGCTTCAATTCCAGAAGGTACAGAAACATTTCAAGTTAATTTATTTAGTAATAATTCTGGTAATAATGTTGGTTCAATATATGAACCAGGACTAGATAGAGATTTTACAATAGCTCTTCAAAATATTTTAGAAAATCAAACAAATCTACAATTAATCCAAAGCAATGGAGACCTTCTTTATGAGGGAGAAATAATTGAATATAGAGTAAGTCCAATGACAAGTACGGCAGACTTAAATGCAGCTCAAAATAGATTAACAATTAGTGTTAATGTAATTTACACAAACTTTAAAAAAGAGGAAGACAGTTTTGAAAGAAGATTTTCCTTTTTTTTTGACTATCCAGCTGAACAACAACTTGTTTCTGTTAAGAGCGAAGCTCATGAAATAATTTTTGAAAGATTGACACAAGACATATTTAATGCATCGTTAGCAAAATGGTAAATAATGACAACAAGTTATTTTTTAATGGACTAAAAAAACCATCCGAAATTAAGAAAAAAGATCATAAATTTTTTTTTAAAATTTCTGAGGATTATCCCTTCTTTAATCCAGCACACATAATAAATTTAGTAATTGCAAAAAATCATAATTCAATTATTTATGAAAAAAATTTAAAAAAATTCTCTTTAAGATTTTTAGACAGAGTTCATTTGTTTAAAATTTTAAAAAATGAGATTTTATTGAATGAAAAAAGCTCAAAAGAAATCATAAATGATTTGAATAAAGATGTACATAAAAATAATTTATCATTTTTACAATGGCTATCAAAAACAAAGGATACGGAAACATTACAGTTTAGAAAAAGTTTTAATGTTGATCTTGAAATAATTGATGAATTTAACTACAAAAGAAAAAATATTAAGTTCAAAATCAATAAGGAAGATTACATGACAGAAACTCTAGCTAAAATGTATGTAAAACAAAATAAGCTCAAAGAAGCATTAAAAGCATATAAAATTTTAAGTTTGAAATATCCAGAAAAAATCAGTTTATTTGCAGACCAAATAAAATTTATTAAAAATAAGTTGAAGAATGAATAGCATATTTACAATTATATTATTTTCAATAATTTTTCTATCATTTCTACTGATTCTAGTAATTATGGTTCAGAATCCAAAAGGTGGAGGTTTATCATCTAGCTTTGGAGGTGGTGACTCCCAACAGCTTGGTGGAGTTAAACAAACTTCAGATTTTCTAGATAAAAGCACCTGGTTTCTTGCAGTAGCCCTTCTTATTTTAATTTTGTTTTCAAACATCACATTAAATTCTGGAAATCAAGGATCTGAGTCTGAATTATTAAATAACGAAAGTGATTTTGAAATAGAAGAAATTCTTGAGAATAATGAAACTCCGTCAGATTCTGAGTAATATATAATGCCATCATGTCATATATTTTGATTTGGCACGATTGATGACTTTAATCTAAAAAATTTAATATTAATTATGAGTAAATTAAAAATTAAACCACTTGCTGATAGAGTTCTAGTTGAACCTCTTGAAGCGGAAACAAAAACAGCTTCAGGCATAATTATCCCTGATACAGCTAAAGAGAAACCTCAAAAAGGTAATGTTGTTGCTGTCGGTGCAGGTACTAAAGAAAATCCCATAACACTTAAGGTTGGAGAAACTGTATTATATGGAAAATATTCAGGTACCGAATTGAAGTTAGATGGCAAAGATTATTTAATAATGAGAGAAAGTGATATTCTAGCAATAGTTTAATTAAAAAATATATAAAATGGCAAAAAAAATACAATTTGATATTGAAGCAAGAGAAGGTTTAAAAAGAGGTGTTGATGCATTAGCTAACGCAGTAAAAGTAACTCTTGGTCCAAAAGGTAGAAATGTAATCATTGGTAAATCTTTTGGTGGACCTCAAGTAACAAAAGACGGAGTAACTGTAGCAAAAGAAATTGAATTAGAAGATGCTTTAGAAAATATGGGAGCTCAAATGGTTAAAGAAGTTGCATCTAAAACCAATGATTTAGCAGGTGATGGCACAACTACTGCTACAATTCTAGCTCAGTCAATAGTAACTGAAGGATTAAAAAATGTAACTGCTGGTGCTAACCCAATGGATCTTAAAAGAGGATTAGACAAAGCCGTTAGCACAATTGTTGAAAATTTAAATAAATCAGCAAAAACTGTTGGTAATTCCTCTGAAAAAATTCAACAAATAGCATCTATTTCTGCAAATAATGATGATGCTATTGGAAATCTTATTACTGAAGCATTTGAAAAAGTTGGTAAAGAAGGTGTAATAACAGTTGAAGAAGCCAAAGGAACAGACACTTACGTTGATGTTGTTGAAGGAATGCAATTTGATAGAGGGTATTTATCTCCATATTTTGTTACAAACAGCGAAAAAATGGAATCTGATCTTGAAAATCCTTACATTCTTCTTTACGATAAGAAGATTTCTGCTATGAAAGATCTACTGCCTATTTTAGAACCAGTAGCTCAAAGCGGTAAACCTTTATTGGTAATTGCTGAAGATGTAGATGGAGAAGCTTTAGCTACACTTGTAGTTAATAAGTTGAGAGGTGCTCTTAAAATAGCTGCTGTTAAAGCTCCAGGTTTTGGTGATAGAAGAAAAGCTATGCTTGAAGATATTGCAATTCTAACTGGAGGAACTGTAATTTCCGAAGAGAGAGGTTTTAATATTGAGAATACTACAATAGATATGCTTGGTACAGCTGAAAGAGTAACAATTGATAAGGATAATACTACAATAGTAAACGGTGCTGGTGAAAAGAAATCTATAAATGAAAGAGTTAACCAAATCAAATCTCAAATTGAAACAACTACATCTGATTATGATAAAGAAAAACTGCAAGAAAGACTTGCAAAACTAGCTGGTGGAGTTGCAGTATTATATGTTGGTGCAGCTTCTGAGGTTGAAATGAAGGAAAAGAAAGATAGAGTTGATGATGCTTTACATGCCACTCGTGCTGCTGTTGAAGAAGGTATTGTTTCTGGAGGTGGAGTTGCTTTAATTCGTGCAAGAAAAGAACTAGATAAAATTAATGCATCAAATGATGACGAGCTAACTGGTATTCAGATTATTTCTAGAGCTCTCGAAGCTCCTGTAAGAACAATTGTTGAAAATGCAGGTGGCGAAGGTTCGGTTGTGGTTGCTAAAATCATAGAGGGTAAAGGTGGATTTGGTTATGATGCTAAGTCTGAACAATATGTTGACCTTTTTGAAGCAGGTATTATTGATCCGAAAAAGGTAACAAGAGTTGCTCTTGAAAATGCAGCATCTGTTGCAGGAATGATTTTAACTACTGAATGTGCTTTAGTTGACATCAAAGAAGACACTCCAGCTGCACCACCTATGGGTGGAGGTGGAATGCCAGGAATGATGTAATAAGTTTAAAATTTATACTTAAAAAAGCTGCTCATATGCAGCTTTTTTTTTTTTAAATATTTTACATTTACCGTTTATATATTTATGAATAGTTACTTTCAAAAATCGGCACTAATTTCAGTGTATGATAAACATGGAATTGAAAAAATTGCTAAAAAACTTAGTGATTTAAATATTAGAATTATTTCAACTGGTGGAACAGAAAAATATCTTACTGAGCTAGGTTATGAAATAAAAAAAGTTGAAAATTTGACTGATTACCCTTCAATTTTTGGAGGAAGAGTAAAAACCCTTCACCCAAAAATTTTTGGTGGAATATTATTCAGAAGAGAAAATACAAATGACTCAAATGAAAAAATAGAATATGATATTCCAAACATTGATTATGTAATTGTTGATTTATATCCTTTTGAAAATACAGTAAATGATGCTAAATCGCATGAAGAAATAATTGAAAAAATTGATATTGGTGGGATTTCATTAATACGTGCTGCAGCAAAAAATTTCAATCATGTTGTGTGCTTATCTTCAATTGATCAGTATGATGAATTCCTTGACGACTTGGATAAGAATAAAGGAATATTTTCAATAGAAAAGAAAAAAAAATATGCAGCTAAAGCATTTAAAATATCATCCAATTATGATAATTTTATAAATCAATATTTTGAAAAAGGCTCAATTGAAAAGTCTAATGAATTGAGATACGGAGAAAACCCTCATCAAAAAGGATCTTTTGTTGGTGAAATTGATTCTATTTTTGAAAAATTAAACGGGAAAGAACTTTCATATAATAATTTACTTGATATTGATTCAGCATATAATTTAATAAAGGAATTTTGGAATAATGATTCAACCTTTGCAATACTTAAACATAATAATGCATGTGGATTAGCTATAAGAAATTCAATTTTAGAAGCTTATAAAAAAGCTCTTCAAGGTGACCCAATTTCAGCTTTTGGAGGGGTATTGATTTCTAATAAAGAAATTGATTTGCATTCAGCAAATGAAATTAATAAATTATTCTTTGAAGTCATTATGGCTCCCTCATATTCAAGAGATGCATTAAAAATTTTAAGTTGCAAAAAAAATAGGATTATTTTAAAAATTAAAAATATTGAATTAGATAATAAAACAGTAAGAACATGTTTAAATGGTATCCTAACTCAAGATAGAGATAATATCACTGATAATCTTGATCATTTAGAATATGTAACAAAGAAACTACCAACTAATAAGGAAATTGAAGATTTATTATTTGCTTCTAAAATTTCAAAGCATACAAAATCTAATACTATTGTTCTGGCAAAAAACAATCAATTAATTTCATCAGGAACAGGTCAAACCTCAAGAGTTGATGCCCTTAATCAAGCGATTGATAAAGCAAAAAAATTTAATTTTGATCTTAAAAATTCCGTAATGGCAAGTGATGCGTTTTTTCCATTTCCTGACTGTGTCGAAATAGCTTCAAATAATGGAATTTGTTCTGTAATTCAGCCTGGAGGGTCAATTAAAGATAATTTATCTATTGACTATTGTAATAATAACAATATCTCCATGGTTTTCACTAGAAACAGACACTTTAAACATTAATTTGCTAACTTTACTAATAACCAATACTTTATGAGTTTTTTTGACTTTTGGACTGAATCAATTGCTATTGACCTTGGAACTGCTAATACTTTAATTATTCATAATGATAAAGTTGTTGTTGACAGTCCATCTATAGTTGCCATTGACCAAAAGTCAGGTAAGATCATTGCAGTTGGAAAAGAAGCAAAATTAATGCATGGTAAAACTCATGAAAATATTAAAACAATTCGTCCCTTAAAAGATGGTGTTATTGCTGACTTTAATGCATCCGAGCAAATGATTGGTCAATTAATAAAAAGTATTCCTAATCTAAATAAAAGATTTTACTCTCCATCTTTAAAAATGGTAATATGTATTCCATCCGGTATAACAGAAGTAGAGATGAGGGCTGTTAAAGAATCTGCTGAAAGAGTAAATGGAAAAGAAGTTTATTTAATTCATGAACCAATGGCTGCTGCTATTGGAATTGGTGTAGATATTATGCAACCCAAGGGTAATATGATTATTGATATAGGCGGTGGTACAACTGAAATTGCGGTAATAGCTTTAGCAGGAATTGTTTGTGATAAAAGTGTAAAAATTGCAGGTGACGTTTTCACCGAAGATATTGTTTATTACATGAGAACTCAACACAACTTATCGATTGGAGATAGAACAGCTGAAAAAATAAAAATTAATATAGGATCAGCTTTAGATGAATTAGATACTCCTCCTGATGACATACTGGTTCAAGGTAGGGATCTTCTTTCAGGAAAACCTAAAGAAATTTCAATTGGCTACAGAGAAATAGCTAAAGCCTTAGATAAGTCAATAGTAAGAATTGAGGAATCAGTGATGGAAACACTCTCTCAAACACCACCTGAACTAGCGGCAGATATCTATAACACTGGAATATATTTAGCTGGCGGAGGTTCAATGCTTAGAGGTCTTGACAAAAGAATTTCAAAAAAAACTGACCTACCTGTTTTTATCGCTGAAGATCCACTTAGAGCTGTTGTAAGAGGTACAGGTATTACATTAAAAAATATTGAACGCTTTAAAAGTGTTTTAGTAAAATAATTTAATGCGAAACTTTATTGATTTTATTATTAAAAATATAAACTCCATAATTTTTTTAATTCTAATTTCTATCTCAACTACACAAATTTTTAGCAGAAACTATTACCAAATTTCTAAGTTTAATTTATACTCCAGCTCTATAGTTAATTCGATTAATGAAATTAAAACAGAAGTTTTTGAATATTTTGATTTGGTTAACACAAATCAAAAATTAGTAATTGAAAATTCATTTCTAAAAAATAATTTAAACTATAAATATGAAAATGACTCAATTATTTTAAAAAAAAATTTTAGATATATTCCATCAAAAGTTATTTCTAATAGTATAAAATTTTCAAAGAATTTTATAACTATTGATAAAGGAAAGTTTCAAAATATTGAAGTTGATGATGGAATAATAACCAGCCAAGGAATTATTGGAGTCATAAATAATGTATCTGAAAGATTTGCCACTGCAATTTCAATTTTAAATTCACAACTTAAAATTAATGCAGTTGTAAAAAAGAGTGAACATTTTGGTTCATTATATTGGAACGGCAAAAATCATCAAATAATGGAATTAGAGGACATTCCAAAAAGTGCTAATATTTCCATAGGTGACACAATAATTTCAGGGGGTATGTCTTCTATTTTTCCTAGAAATATTCCTATTGGAGTCATATCAGATTTTAATTTGCCAGAATCAACTAATTACTTTAATATTTCAGTAAAATTGTTTGAAGATTTTGGCTCCTTACGAAATGTTTACATAGTAAAAAATGATTTTATTGAAGAGTTCAACGATTTAATAAACTTAATTGAATAATCTAAATCAAATATTGTTTTTTAGATTTATAATTTTATCATTATCTCAAGTTATGATATTTAATAATTTTTTAATTTTTGGAAATACAGTTAATATATATCTGATTTTTGTTTTAGTTTTTCCTTTAAATTTCAATAAAAGTATCGCTTATATAATTACATTTATTTTTGGTTTTGTTATAGACTTTTTTTCTAATTCATTTGGGATAATTACATTTTCTCTTCTTCTATCTATTTTAACTAAACCGTACATAATTAAATTTGCTTTTGGAAACTTTGACGTAAATAAAGTCAGAAAAACATCAGAGTATATTAGCGGTACAAGCTTATATCAACAACTTACTTATCTATTCCTAATGTTTTTTACACATCAATTAATTTTAAACTCAGTAGAAATTTTTTCATTAAAAAATTTTGATATTATATTGAACAAAACATTAATTAGCTCGATTATTTCAATAATCTTTTCATACTTTATCTTGTTAATATTTTTTAGAAAAAATGCGTGATAAACTTTTTCAAATAATAGTTATCATCATATCAGTTCTTTTAATAATTAAACTTTTTGATCTTCAAATTATTAATAATAACTCTTCACAAATTTTAGAAAGAGCTTCAATTCAAAAAGTATATGATTTTCCTGAAAGAGGGTATATATACGATAGAAATAAAAAACTGATTGTATATAACGAACCATATTATGACTTAATGATTATTCCAAAAGACATTAAAATTTCAGATAGTTTATCAATCTCGAATGAAATTAATATAACCAGCAGAGATTTTCTTAACCGACTTAACAAGGCAAAAAAATATTCTGCTGTTAAACCTTCAATATTAATCTCTGGTATAACAAAAAATGAGTATGCTAATATTCAAGAGAAACTTTGGAAATTTAGTGGTCTTTTTATCCAAAAAAAATCAAAAAGAAAATACAACTTTCAAACTGCTTCAAATCTTTTTGGATATATAAGCGAAGTAAATACATATGAGATTGATACCAACCCCTATTACAGAGCTGGTGAAATGATCGGAAGGCAAGGTTTAGAAAAATCTTATGAAAAAGTTTTGAGAGGTAAGAAAGGTGTAAAATATTTTCAAAAGGATAAGTTTAATAGAATTATTAGCAAGTATAAAAACGGTATCTATGATAGCTTAATGATACCTGCAAAAAATATTGATGTTACCTTAGATATCGAACTTCAAGTTTATGGTGATTCATTGATGAAAAATAAATTTGGAAGTATTATTGCTATTGAACCAAAATCTGGAGAAATCCTAGCCTTAGTTAATTCTCCCGGATATGATCCAAGTTTATTGGTTGGAAGAGATCGATCCGTTAATTATAATAATTTAAATTTAGATAGTATCGGAAAACCTTTGTTTGAAAGAGGACTTCAAGGTCAATATCCTCCTGGTTCAACTTTTAAAATAATTAATGCATTAATTGGATTACAAGAAAATGTAATTCGAGAAGAGACTGTGTTTAGATGTAATGGTGGCCATTTTTATGCTAAAAATGCTTTCATGAAATGTCATACTAATCTAGAAACATATACAAATTTAAATAATGCAATATATACCTCATGTAATACATATTTTGCAAAAACTTACAAAGAAATTATCGAAAACTATAAAACTTCATCAATTGGCTTAGACAAATGGAAAGATTATGTTACTTCATTTGGATTTGGAAACTTTTTAGGTTATGATCATCCTACAGGAAAAAGAGGATTTATACCTAGCTCAGATTATTATAATAGATGGTATAAAAACTCATGGGAAGCATCAACTACAATCTCAAATTCCATTGGACAGGGTGAAGTCCTTACAACACCAATTCAATTAGCAAACTTTGCAGCGATAATCGCAAATAAAGGTTGGTATATATCGCCTCATTTTGTTAAAAATATTGAAAATGATTCAATTGATAAAAATTATAAAAAAATTAAAAAAACATTAATTTCAGAAAAACACTTTGATCCAATTATTAAAGGAATGATTGATGTAGTAGAGAAAGGTACAGCTCAAAACTCTAAAATTAAAGGAATAACATTAGCTGGTAAAACTGGAACTGCTGAGAATTTTATAAAAATTAATGGTAAAAGAAAACAGCTAACCGATCATTCAATTTTTATTGGATTTGCACCGGCAGAAGATCCTGAGATTGCCATATGCGTTTTTATAGAGAATGGGTATTGGGGAACAAGATGGGCAGCTCCAATATCTAGCCTTATTGCTGAAAAATATCTAAACAGAAATGTTGAAAGAAAATGGCTTGAGAACTACATATTAAATGGAAATTTAAAAGAAGAATACATGAAGCCATACATATATGAAAATTTTACTATAAATGAATAGTTTAAATATTAAAAAATTTGATTTTGTATCAATTTCAATTGTAAGCTTATTAATCATGATTGGATTAGTTAATATTTACTCATCCACTTATTTTGATAATATGAGTTTTTTCTCATTCAAAAATCCTTTTGGAAAACAATTGATTTTTACTTTAATTTCATTAATAATTTTCTTATTTATTCTTGTTTCTGATGATAGATTTTTTTTCAGATATTCAAGTATAATTTACCTAATTGGTATTATTTTATTAATTGCTGTACTAATTTTTGGAAATGAAGTTAAAGGAGCAAAATCTTGGTTTTCTTTAATGGGTTTTAGTCTTCAACCTTCCGAATTCATGAAACCAATAACCGCTTTAGCTTTAGCAAAATATCTGAGTAATATAAACTCAGATCTAAAAAGAAAAAGTATTCAATTATATAGCTTTTTAATCGTTTTAATACCAATTTTTCTTATAATAATTCAGCCTGATCCTGGAACTGCATTAATATATTTTAGCTTCTTTTTTGTTTTGTATGTTATTGGTTTACCAAGTACATATATGAATATTTTTATATGGCTTACTATTTTATTTATTACAACTATAGTAGTTGGAAAACAAAATATTTTGTTTATAATATCAACATTAATTATTTCAATCTTACTCATATATATTTATAGAAAATTATCTTTTCGAAAATTTTTATTCTACGGAATATTGTCATTAATATTCATTTTATGTGTTGACTTTATTTTTAATGAAGTTTTTGAACAAAGGCATAGGGATAGGTTTGATATAGTATTGGGTATTAAAGAAGATAATAGAGGAATTGGCTATAATACAAATCAGTCACAACTTGCATTCAAATCTGGAGGTTTTTTTGGTGAAGGTTTTTTAAAAGGAACTCAAACAAAAGGAGATTTTGTTCCTGAACAACATAGTGATTATATTTTTGCAACTATTGGAGAAGAATGGGGGTTTTTTGGTTCAATTTTGACAATAATTCTATTTACAATTCTCATATTAAGAATGATTAGTAGAGCTAACACTAATAGAAATATATTTAATAAAATAGTTATTTATAGCGTTGCATCTATCTTTTTTTTCCAATTTGCTATTAATATAAGTATGGTGATTGGAGTTTTTCCAACTGTAGGTATTCCTTTGCCATTTATAAGTTATGGAGGGTCAAGCTTATTAGCTTCAATAATCTTATTTGGGGGATATATAAAGCTAGATTCTGTAAAAAAAGAAAAATGGTAACTCTACTTAATTATTTCTGAATAATAGTTTGATATATAAATAAAACTTGTAACTAAAATCATAAGAAAAAAGCCTGGAATTAATGCTAAATAAGCATTACCCAAAAGAATATACTGATAATTTTCTTTAATCATATATCCCCAACTAGGCATAGGAGGTTGAGTTCCAATTCCTAAAAAGCTTAGACCGCTTTCTAACAGGATACTTGATGCGAAGTTAGTAGCAGAAATTATTAAAATTGGGCCAATGATGTTAGGAAGAATATGTTTTAAAACAATTCTGAAATCACTAATTCCTAAAACTTTTACAGCTGTTATGTAGTCTTTTTCTTTTTCTGATTTAATCTTACCACGCACAAGTCTAGCAACTTCAACCCATATGGAACATCCAATTGCTATATAAATTTGCCAAAATCCTTTTCCTATAGATAAAGAGATTGCAATAACTAATAATAAGGTTGGTATTGACCAAAAAACATTAATTAACCAAACAACAAATGAATCTATCTTGCCTCCATAGTAACCTCCTAAAACACCAAAAAATAATCCAATAATTGTTGAAATTATTACTGCCATTAATCCAATAGATAATGAAACCCTAGTACCTAATAAAACTCTACTAAAAACATCTCTTCCATATATATCAGTACCAAAAAGAAATTTTTTGGAAGAAACATACTTTGATTTAATTAGATCAAAATTATTTTCATCAAATCGATCAAAATCAAAGTTTTTTACTATCTGATTATTATTATCTGAATATATATTAACAACTAATTGGTTGCCTTCGCTAGAAATTGAACTAATAGCATATTCATCAAATTTTTTTTCCGAACCAAAAAATAAGTCTGAAAAATTTTCATTGTGATAATTTATTGGAACTTTTAAAATATTAACCTCAAATCCTGGTTTTTTTGACTGAATATTTAAATTCATTGCATTTGCATTCTTGGTTTTATCTGGTACAATAAAAAAAACAAAAACAGAAACTATAAAGCAAAGAAAAATATAGAGGTATGATAATCTTAAAGGAATATTATTTACCAAACCTTGAAATTTATCATTCCTTATTAGCTATAATCATTTCAGATTTAGATTTATTTAAAAAAATTTGCTCTAAAACATTGACACCCTCACTAATAAAAATATCTTTTTTCAAATTTTTATGCCATCGATTTCTATTGCTAAGTAAATCTTTATTTGACATAATAAAATCTTTTTCTGATTTAAGTAATTTAAAATTAAGGTTGTTAGAATATTCTGAAATACTTTCAAAAAGCTTGTTTCTTTTCTTATTATTTTCAACATAATCTTTATATACTGAAAAATTTAAGGGAATTAATTTATTTTCACTTTGTTCTTTAATCCAATCAGCTCTTTTACTAATCAACTTTAAATAATTATTTGAATTGATCCTTGACTGCGCATTATTTTTTATAAAACTGAAATTCTTAAAGCCATTCCATGGATTGTAAAAAGCAGCATCTATTTTATCCCATTTTAATGGATTATTCTCATCTTTCTCTCCATTAAAAATATGCATATAACTGTCAGGAATTACAACATCACTTTTAACACCTTCTAATTGCACAGATTCACCATTAATTCTGTAAAACTTATCGGTAGTAATTTTTATAGCTCCCATATCAAAGTCTGAATTTGAGATAAACTTGTTTAAATCTATAATGTTTTGAACAGTGCCCTTTCCAAAAGACTTTTTGCTGCCAATTATCACAGCTCTTTTATAATCTTGAAGAGCAGCAGCAAGAATTTCGGAAGCAGATGCAGACATTTCATTAATTAAAATTACTAAGGGTCCATCCCAAATAATTTCAGGATTTCTGTCATATAAAATTTTTTTTCTATTTCCAATTGACTTTACTTGAACTACAGGTCCTTTTTCAATAAATAAACCAGTCATATCTACTACAGTTTGTAGGGATCCTCCACCATTATTTCTTAAGTCAAGGATAAGGCCTTTCATCCCATTATTTTTGAGCTTGATTATGTGATTTTTAACATCTTCAGAGGAATTCCTGTTTTTATAATCAGAAAAATCAACATAAAACTTTGGTAAACTTATGTATCCATAATTTATATTTTCTTTGTTTATTAAGGTTGATTTAGCATATATTTCCTCTAATTCAACTAAGTCTCTCATTATACTAACATCTTTTATAGAGCCATCAATCTTTTTTACTGTTAATGTTACGAAAGATTTAGCTGGACCCTTAATAAGTTTTATAGCATCATCCAACTTCATACCTACAACATCTATAGGTTCAGAATTATCTTGTGCTACTTTTAAAATTACATCACCAACATTGAGCAAATTATCTTTCCAGATTGGACCTCCAATAATAATTTCTACAATTTTTATTGAACCTTCAGTTTTTGTTAATCTTGCACCTATTCCATTAAATTTTCCTGATATATTAACATCAAATCTTTCCTTGTCATCAGGCTGAAAATAAAATGTATGTGGATCAAGTTGATTTAAAAAAGAATTTATATATGAAGAAAACCAATCATCTCTATCCATATCGTTATAAAACTCGAAGAAATCTTCTGTGTTTTTTTTTACAATTGCTAAGGATTCATTATATATACGATCATTTATTGTTGAAATAGAATCACCTAGCTTTAGTAATGAAATATCTAAAGTTGAAAATTTAAGTTGTTTTCTCCACCTTTGTTTAATTTCACTTTTATTCTTTGAAAAATCTTTATTCTCAAAATCTAAATTTAATTCCTCTTTATATTTGAAGTCAAACGGTTTAGCTAAAATTTCTTTATAATAAGATTGAACTTCATTAGATCTTAGTTTTAGTGTTTCGTAAACTAGGTTAAAAAAAGTAAGATCATAATTTTTAATTTGGTCATCTAACCTGTACTTGTACTTTTCGAAATTCTTTAGATCAGATTTTAAAAAAAATCTTTTTTGTTTGTCGAGTTTATCAATAAAGGATAAATAAATTTTTTCTGAGAGATCATCATCAATTTGAATTTTATTATAATGTCCCTTTTCAACAACATACTTTATAATCTCTATCAATAATCTATCTTTATTAGGATCAGAAAAATTTTTATTGGTAATTGTAAAACCAATAATTAATAATGGAATCAACAAAAATAAATATTCAAATTTCTTGTTCATAGTGATTTATAAAAGTAAATAATAATAATAATAATTATAGAATCAAATCTATTTAATATTATGTATTTTGATTTAATTACTTTTGTTCAAAAATTAGACCATATATGTCAAAAAAACCTTTAATACTAGTGACTAATGATGATGGTATTTCAGCTCCAGGTATAAGAGCTCTTA
>NTKN01000007.1 GCA_002457715.1 Cryomorphaceae bacterium MED-G14 | reverse complement strand
CCAGTATTCTTAAATCCTGGGTCAATAGTTATTAAATTTGCTTCAGACCTTAGAGATGATACATCAATAGCTTTTTCTTTTTCAGATCCAATAATTACTTGAAATTCATATTCGTTATTATCAAAATTTAATTTTGCTTTATCACTCATCACTCTAATTTAATAAATAAGCTAAAAACTAAAGGCTTTTCTTTTAAGATAAATTGCTTTTTCCTTAAGTTCTTCCTCAATTCTTAGTAACTGGTTATATTTTGAAATTCTATCAGATCTTGACATTGAGCCTGTTTTAATTTGACCTGTTCCAAAAGCAACTGAGAGGTCAGATATAGTATAATCTTCAGTTTCTCCAGATCTGTGAGACATTACTGTTGTATATCCGTTTTTTTGAGCCAATCTTACAGCATTAATAGTTTCTGTTAATGTACCTATTTGGTTAACTTTTATTAATATTGAATTTCCTGCATTTTCAGAAATACCTTTTTGTAATATTTTTTCATTAGTTACAAAAAGATCATCACCGACAAGCTGAACTTTATTTCCTGATATTTTTGTTAGGTATTTCCAGCCATCCCAATCATTTTCATCCATTCCATCTTCAATAGAAATAATAGGATATTTATCGACCAATTCAGAAAGATAATTAGCTTGTTCCTCTGAATTTAGAACCTTTGCATCTTCTCCTTCAAAAATTCTGTAATCATACTTTCCATTTTCATAGAATTCAGATGACGCACAATCTAATGCAATCATAACATCATCACCAGCTCTATAACCAGCACTTGAAATAGATTTTATTATAGTTTCTAAAGCGTCTTCTGTACCATCTAATTTAGGTGCAAAACCACCTTCATCACCAACCGCAGTACTTAATTTTCTTTCTGAAAGAATTTTCTTTAAGTGATGAAATATTTCTGAACCCATTTTAACAGCATGACTAAAGCTTTTAGCTTCGACAGGCATGATCATAAACTCTTGAAATGCAATAGGGGCATCAGAGTGAGAACCACCATTTATAATATTCATCATAGGAACTGGAAGTATAGAAGCATCATTACCTCCTAAATATTTGTAAAGAGGGATTTTATTGAAAGAAGCTGCTGCTTTTGATACGGCTAATGAAACTCCAAGTACAGCATTTGCACCAAGAATTGATTTATTTTCTGTTCCATCTAAATCTAACATGATATAATCAATTTCTTCTTGATTTAAAACTGATTTTCCAATTAAGGCTTTTGAAATAACAGAATTAACATTTTTAACTGCAATTGAAACACCCTTACCCATATAATCACTTCCTCCATCTCTTAATTCTACGGCTTCATGTTCACCAGTTGAAGCCCCTGACGGAACAGCAGCTCTACCAAATGAACCATTTTCTGTGTGAACATCAACCTCTACTGTGGGATTTCCTCTAGAATCAAAAATTTGTCTAGCAGTTATTATTTTTATTTTACTCATTATTATTTTTTAATCATTTGTACAAATTCATCAAAAAGATATGATGAATCATGAGGGCCAGCACTAGCTTCAGGATGAAATTGTACTGAAAAACAATCTTTATTTTTATGTCGAATCCCAGCTATAGTATCATCATTTAAATGTAAGTGTGTTATCTCGATATTTTTATTTTCTTCTGTATCTTTTATATTTATAGCAAAACCATGGTTTTGTGATGTAATTTCTCCTTTACCTGTTTTTAAATTAATGACCGGATGATTAATACCTCGGTGACCATTATGCATTTTATAAGTTTTTATACCACTGGCTAAAGCTATTACCTGATGACCTAAACATATTCCAAAAAGTGGTTTATTTGAATCAATTATTTGTTTTGCAACCTTGATTGCATTTTCAAGTGGCTCAGGATCACCTGGTCCGTTTGAGATAAAAAAAGCATCAGGAGACCATTTACACATTTCATCATAAGAAGCGCTGTGAGGAAAAACTTTCATGAAGCAATCTCTAGATGAAAGATTCCTAAGTATATTATTTTTTATTCCTAAATCTAAAACTGCAACCTTATATTTGGAATTTTCATTCCCAAAAAAATATGGTTCTTTGGTTGAAACCTTTGAAGCTAACTCTAAACCACTCATGTTTGGAACCTTTTCAAGACTCTTTTTTAATTCATTAAGCTTATCAATACTTTCAGTAGTTATTAATGCATTCATTGCACCATTATCCCTAATATAGCTAACTAGAGCTCGAGTATCAACATCTGAAATAGTAACAATTTTATTTTTATTCAAAAAATCAAATAAAGATGTATTGAAACCATATCTAGAATGAGTAAAGCTAAAGTTTTTACAAATTAAACCAGCGATTTTGACAGAATCAGATTCAACTTCATTTAAGTTAGCCCCATAGTTACCAATATGAACGTTAGCCATTACCATTAACTGACCGTTATATGAGGGATCAGTAAAAATTTCTTGATAACCAGTCATTCCTGTATTAAAACACAATTCACCATAAGCAGTTCCATCAACGCCTATTGATTTACCATGGAAAATAGTTCCATCACTTAAAAGAATGAAAGCTTTTTTGCGAAAGTTGTATTGATTCAATTTTAAAAATTAATGGCAAAATTAAAACAAAAAAAAAGATAAACATATAGTTTATCTTTAAAGTTATTAAGAATGGTTAGAATCTATTCTTTTTTTTCTGAATCCTCTTTTTCAACTCCATCATTTTGGGCAGGAACTTCTTCAGCAGCAGGAGCTTCTTCAACAGCTGAAACCTCTTCAGCAGCAGGAGCTTCTTCAACAGCTGAAACCTCTTCAGCAGCAGGAGCTTCTTCAACAGCTGAAACTTCTTCAGCGGCAGGAGCTTCTTCAACAGCTGAAACTTCTTCAGCGGCAGGAGCTTCTTCAGAAACTAATTTTTGATCAGTTGTTAAGTTTTGAGCATTATCATTAGATGATTTTTTCTTTCTTCTTCTTCTTTTTCTAGAATCAGGCTTAGTTGTTGAATATGTGTCATTATAATCAACAAGTTCAATCATAGCAATGCTAGCATTATCTCCCAATCTATTTCCTAACTTGATTATTCTAGTGTAACCGCCAGGTCTATCTCCAACTTTTACAGATATTTCTCTAAAGAGTTCAGTGACAGCATATTTATTTCTTAAATATCTAAATACTATTCTTCTGTTATGAGTTGAGTCATTTTTAGATTTTGTTATTAGAGGTTCAACAAAAAGCTTAAGTGCCTTAGCTTTGGTAAGTGTAGTATTGATTGATTTGTGCTCAATTAAAGAACAAGCCATATTTGCCAACATATATTTACGATGACCTCTTTTTCTTCCAAGATGAGGGAATTTTTTACCGTGTCTCATTATTTGTATTAATTAATCTTTATCTAGTTTATATTTAGATAAATCCATTCCAAAACTTAAACCCTTAATTAGAACTAACTCTTCAAGCTCAGTAAGAGATTTTTTTCCAAAATTCCTGAACTTCATAAGGTCTGATTTATTAAATGAAACTAAATCACCAAGGGTATCAACCTCAGCTGCTTTTAAACAATTTAAAGCTCGTACAGAAAGATCCATATCAATAAGTCTTGTTTTTAATAATTGTCTCATATGAAGTGATTCTTCATCATATGTTTCTGTCTCAGCAATTTCATCAGCTTCAAGTGTTATTCTCTCATCAGAAAAAAGCATAAAATGATGTATTAAAACTTTTGCTCCTTCTGTTAGAGCATCTTTTGGATTAATTGATCCATCAGTTGTAATTTCAAAAACAAGCTTTTCGTAGTCAGTTTTTTGTTCAACTCTATAATCTTCAATTGAGTATTTTACATTATTAATTGGGGTAAAAACTGAGTCCATGAAAATTGTACCAACTGGTGCTCCTAACTTCTTATTCTCCTCTGCAGAAACATAACCTCTACCTTTTTCAATGTTTAACTCAAAGCTTAGATTAACACTTTTTTCCATATTACAAATAACCTGATCAGGATTTAATATTTGAAAACCTGAGATAAATTTTTGTAAATCACCTGCTTTAAGTTGGTCCTGCATATTAATTGACACTGAAACAGTTTCGTTATCAACCGAAACAATTTGACGCTTTAATCTAACTTGTTTTAAGTTTAAAATGATTTCAGTAACATCCTCAACAATACCGGGTAGAGATGTAAATTCATGCTCAACGCTATCGATTTTAACTGATGTAAATGCAAATCCCTCAAGAGAAGCTAATAGAACTCTTCTCAATGCGTTACCAACAGTTAATCCGTATCCTGGCTCTAAGGGTCTGAATTCAAACTTACCCTCAAAATCTGTTGAGTCAATCATTATTACTTTATCTGGTTTTTGAAATGTAAATGTTGCCATATTTATAATTGTATTATTTCGAATATAATTCGACTATTAATTGTTCTTTAATGTTTTCTGGTATTTGATCTCTATTTGGAACAGAATTAAAAACTCCTTCCACTTTATTATTATCCCATGTAATCCACTCATAAACTGAATCATTCAATGCGATTGATTCTTCTATAACTGAAAGTGATTTAGATTTTTCCCTGACTCCAACAATTTCACCTGGTTTAATTAAACGTGAGGGGATATTACAAACTTTACCATTTACTACAATATGTTCATGTGAAACGAGTTGCCTCGCTCCACTCCTGGATTTAGACAACCCCATTCTGTAGACAATATTATCTAGCCTAGATTCACATAATTGTAACAAAACTTCACCAGTAATTCCTTTACTCCTATTTGCTTTTTCAAAAAGATTTCTAAACTGTTTCTCTAAAATACCATATAAAAACTTTGCTTTTTGTTTTTCCATTAATTGAATCGCATATTCAGATTTTTTTTGTCTTCTTTTGTTTAAACCATGCTGACCGGGTGGATAATTCTTTTTTTCAAATGACTTATCATGTCCGAATATTGACTCTCCAAACTTTCTTGATATTTTTGTTTTTGGTCCTATATATCTTGCCATAATTTCTTAATTTATACCCTTCTCCTTTTAGGAGGCCTACAACCGTTGTGTGGGTTTGGAGTAACATCAAAAATTTCTGTTACTTCTACTCCTGCATTGTGAATACTTCTGATTGCAGACTCTCTTCCATTTCCGGGCCCTTTAACATATACTTTAACTTTTCTTAATCCTGCTTCGTGAGCTACTTTTACAGCATCTTCTGCAGCAAGTTGAGCTGCATATGGTGTATTTTTCTTAGATCCTCTAAAACCCATTTTTCCAGCTGATGACCAAGATATTACCTCACCTTTACTATTAGTAAAAGAAATTATAATATTGTTGAATGTTGCATTAATATGAACTTCACCAAATGAATCAACAACTACTTTTCTTTTTTTACTTGCTACTTTAGCCATACCTAGATTATTTAGTTACTTTCTTTTTGTTTGCTACTGTTTTTCTTTTTCCTTTCCTAGTTCTAGAATTATTCTTAGTTTTTTGACCTCTGAGAGGTAATCCTAGCCTGTGTCTAATGCCTCTGTAAGATCCAATATCCATCAATCTTTTAATATTTATTTGATTTTCGGCCCTTAATTCTCCTTCAATAGTGAGTTCTGAAACAGCTGACCTAATTTTAGAAGTATCATCGTCTGACCATTCATGAACTTTTTTATCTTCACTAACTTCAGCTTTTTTTAATATTTTTTGAGCTCTGCTTTTACCAATACCATATATATAAGTAAGAGCAATAACTCCTCTTTTTTCTTTTGGTATATCAATTCCTGAAATTCTTGCCATAGTATTAACCTTGTCTTTGTTTAAACCTTGGATTTTTTTTATTAATCACATATAATTTACCCTTTCTTCGAACGATTTTACATTCGGGACTTCTTTTTTTTATTGATGCTCTTACTTTCATATTCTAATGTCTAAATGTTATTCTTGCTTTGGTTAGATCGTAGGGACTCATCTCAAGCTTAACCTTGTCGCCAGGAAGTAATTTAATGTAGTGCATTCTCATTTTTCCTGAAATATGAGCAGTTACTACATGACCATTTTCTAATTCAACTCTAAACATTGCATTTGATAATGCCTCAATTACAACTCCATCTTGCTCTATTGCTGATTGTTTTGCCATCTATGCTAGTCTTCTATTTTTACCCGTTTTCATTAAACCATCGTAATGCCTATTCAATAAGTAAGCATTAATCTGCTGAATTGTATCTATCGCCACCCCAACCATTATTAAAAGTGAGGTTCCACCATAAAATAACGCCCAACCCTGTTGAATCTGCATCAAAGCTACAATAACTGCAGGTAGGACAGAAATTAGTGCCAGGAAAATTGAACCTGGGAAGGTGATTAAAGACATTATTTTGTCCAAGAAATCAGCAGTTTCAGTACCAGGCTTAATTCCAGGAACAAATCCACCGCTTCTTTTTAGATCATCAGCCATTTTATTTGTAGGAACGGTAATGGCAGTGTAAAAATAAGTAAATACAATGATTAAAAGCCCAAATAAAATATTATATGCTAATCCAAACATATTTGAAAATTCTGTCTGCATCCATTGACCAAAACCTCCACCTATAAGTTGACCTAAATAAGCAGGAGCAAACATAATTGCTTGTGCAAAAATAATAGGCATTACTCCTGAAGCATTGAGTCTTAGTGGAATATACTGTCTTTTCGAGAACATATTATTTTGACCACTAACAGCTGACCTTCTTGCATATTGGACTGGGATTTGCCTCACTGCTTTGACAAGTAAAACACATAAACCAATAACAATTACCCAAATAACAAACTCAATTGCAATCATTAATAAGCCACCGCTTCCTGAAATTTGCGACACAAATTCTTGTGCAAATGATAAAGGCAATGATGCTATAATTCCAACAGTTATTAAAAGAGAGATTCCATTACCTATACCGCGATCAGTAATTTTTTCACCTAACCACATAGCAAAAACACAACCGGTTACTAGAATAATTACAGAGGGTACAACAAATGAAACACCCTTACCTAAAACAAAAGCAGCATCAGGGACACCAAGTGCACCTAATCCAAACAAATATGCAGGTGCTTGTACAATACAGATTGCTATTGTCAACCAACGAGTAATCTGTGTTATTTTTTTTCTACCACTTTCACCCTCTTTTTGAAGTTTTTGTAAGTATGGAACAGCTACACCCATTAATTGAACAACAATAGAGGCAGAAATATAAGGCATTATCCCCAAAGCAAAAACAGATGCGTTTGCAAAGGCACCACCAGTAAATGCATTTAATAAACCTAATAAACCACCATCACCTGCAATTTTAGCATTTGCAATGATATTATAATCGACTCCAGGAAGAACTACCTGTGCACCTAACCTATATATAGCTAAAAAAAACAGAGTAATTAAAATTCTATTTTTAAGCTCATCTATAGCCCAAATATTTTTTATTATTTCAATGAATTTCAACATTTATAATATTTTAACTTCACCACCAGATTTTTCTATCAGTTCTTGAGCTGATTTAGAAAACTTATGTGCTTCAACTTTAAGAGCAGTTTTTAATTCACCTGATCCTAAAATTTTAACAAGGTCATTTTTCCCAACTAAGCCATTTTCAATTAGAACATTAATATTTACAGTTCCTTTTATTATTTTTTTATTGTCAACTAACAACTGTAAATCTTTCAAATTTACAGGTTGATATTCAACTCTATTAATATTTTTAAAACCAAATTTTGGAATTCTTCTTTGAAGAGGCATCTGCCCTCCTTCAAAACCAAGCTTTTTGGAATAACCAGATCTCGATTTAGCACCTTTATGTCCTCTAGTTGCTGTGCCACCTTTTCCAGAGCCCTGTCCTCTACCTAGTCTTTTTTTCTTAGTAGTTACTGAACCTTTAGATGGTGATAGATTAGATAATTCCATATTACTTAATTACAGTTATTAAATGTCTAACTTTTTTTATCATTCCTTCAATTGAGGGAGTTAATTTGTGTTCAACAGTATGACCAATTTTTCTTAATCCTAGAGCCTCTAGAGTTCTTTTCTGATCAACTGGCCTTTTAATCTTGCTTCTAACTTGTTTAATCTTTATAGTACTCATAATTATCCGTTAAAAACTTTTTCTAAACTTATACCTCTTTCTTGAGCAACCTTATTTGCATCTCTAAGTTGAAAAAGAGCATTGAATGTAGCTTTAACTACATTATGAGGATTAGATGATCCTTGTGATTTTGATAATACATCTTGAATTCCTACTGACTCTAAAACTGCTCTTACTGCACCCCCAGCAATAACTCCAGTACCCTCAGATGCAGGTTGAATATAAACTCTTGCTCCACCATGTTTTCCTTTTTGCTCATGTGGAATAGTTGAATTAAATAAAGGAATTCTAACTAAATTCTTTTTTGCATCTTCAACTGCTTTAGAAATAGCAATAGAAACTTCCTTGGCCTTACCTAATCCATGACCTACAACACCATTTTCATCACCTACAACTACAATAGCTGAAAATCCAAAAGCTCTACCACCTTTGGTAACTTTAGTAACTCTTTGAATACTAACTAATCTGTCCTTAAGATCAAGACCACCTGGTTTAACAAATTCAGTATTTTTTTTATTCATAAATTTTAAAATTTAAGTCCTGCCTCACGAGCACCTTCAGCTAATGATTTAATTCTACCATGGTATAAATAACCGTTCCTGTCAAAAGAAACTAATTTTATACCAGCCTTAATTGCTTTTTGTCCAATTGAATTACCTACAATTTTGGATATTTCAATCTTATTAGTAGTTTCAATTTTTAATTCTTTATCTTTTGATGATGCAGAAACGATTGTTTTTTTATCAACATCGTTTATAATTTGAGCATAAATTTCCTTATTACTTCTGTAAACAGATAGTCTAGGTCTTTCATTAGAACCAAAAACAACTTTTCTAATTCTTTTCTTTATCTTATTTCTTTTAAGTGTAGTTTTGTTACTCATCTTAATTTTTTTAAGCAGATTTACCAGCTTTCCTTCTTATTTGCTCACCAACAAATTTTACTCCTTTTCCTTTATATGGTTCTGGCTTTCTAAATGATCTAATTTTAGCAGCTACCATTCCAACTAATTGTTTATCGTGAGAAGTCAATTTAATTATTGGGTTTTTACCCTTTTCGTTAATAGTTTCAACTTTTATTTCATTAGCTAGGTAAATAACAATATTGTGAGAAAAACCTAATGCAATATCAAGTTTTTGTCCACTGTTCGATGCTCTGTAACCAACTCCAACTAATTCAAGCTCTTTTGTGAATCCTTCGTTAACGCCTGTAACCATATTTGCAATTAATGATCTGTACAAACCATGTTTAGATTTGTGATCCTTAGATTCTGAGTTTCTTGAAACAGTTATAATATTATCATCTTTAGACACAGTAACCCCATCAAACGCCTGAGATAAAGAGCCTAACTTACCTGAAACAACTAACTCATTAGAGTTAATTTCAACATTAACACCTTCTGGAAGTACAATTGGATTGTTACCTATTCTTGACATAATTAATAAACGTTACAAATTATTTCACCACCTAAATTTTCTCTAAATGCTTTTTTTCCAGTCATTAAACCTTTAGAAGTAGAAATAATATTAATTCCAAGACCATTCAAGACTCTAGGAATGGAGGAACTATTCGTATATTTTCTAAGTCCTGGCTTACTAACTCTTTCTAATTTTTTTATAACTGGCTCTTTACTTAATTTATCATACTTTAAAGCAATTTTAATTGAGCCTTGAACTCCCTCGTCATCAAACTTATAATTAAGAATAAATCCTTGATCAAAGAGAATCTGAGTAATTTCTTTTTTCATTTTTGACTTAGGAATTATAACAGTCTTATGACCTGCACGATTGGCATTTCTTAATCTTGTTAAAAAATCTGCGATTGGATCTGTATTCATAATTTTATCTTATTTACCAACTTGCTTTTCTTACACCTGGAATTAAACCTTTATTAGCCATTTCTCTAAACATTACTCTTGATAATCCAAATTGTCTCATGTAACCTTTCGGACGACCAGTAATTTTACACCTGTTGTGAGATCTCACAGGAGATGAGTTTTTAGGTAATTTCTGTAATCCTAAATAATCACCAGCTTCTTTAAGCTCTTTTCTTTTTGCAGCATACCTAGCACACATTTTAGCTCTTTTAACCTCACGGGCTTTCATTGATTCTTTTGCCATAGTTTAATTTTTTTTAAATGGGAGTCCTAATTCTTTTAACAAACCTTTTGCAAGATTATCATTATCTGTTGAGGTAACAAAAGTGATATCCATTCCCGAAATTTTATTTATTTTATCTATGTTGATTTCAGGGAAAATAATTTGTTCAGTAATACCCAAATTATAATTACCTCTTCCATCAAACCCAGATGTTTTAATACCCTGAAAATCTCTTACTCTTGGAAGAGCAGCAGTGATAAGTCTATCTAGAAACTCATACATCCTATCTCCTCTCAAAGTTACTTTTGCACCTATTGGCATTCCTTTTCTTAATTTGAAATTGGAGATATCTTTTTTTGATTTCGTGGGTATTGCTTGTTGACCAGATATTAGAGTAAGCTCATCAATTGCGTGGTCAACTACTTTTTTATCAGCAACTGCAGCACCAAGGCCTTTACTAATTACTATTTTTTCTAACTTAGGAACCTGCATAATATTTTTCAAACCATGACTCTGCATCAATGCTTTAGCTATGGTATCCTTGTATTCTTTTTTTAATCTTGGTGCGTAACTCATAAATTAAATAATTTCATTAGTTTTTTTGGAGTACCTTACCTTTTTTCCATTTTCCTCAAACCTGTAACCAACTTTGGTTATCTCTCCGTCCTTAGAAACCAATGCAAGATTTGAAAGGTTAATAGGTGCTTCCTTTTCAATAATACCACCCTTTGGATTATTAGCATTCGGTTTATTGTGTTTCTTAACTAAATTAACACCCTCTACAAGAGCTGTATTTTTCAATCTGTAAACTTTTAATATTTTTCCAGATGAACCTTTGTTATCACCTGTCAAAACTTTTACGTTATCTCCTACTTTAATTCTCATAATTATAAAACTTCAGGTGCTAATGAAACAATTTTCATAAAATTTTTATCTCTTAATTCCCTAGCAACAGGTCCAAAGACTCTGGTTCCTCTCATCTCTCCAGCAGCATCTAGCAAAACACAAGCATTATCGTCAAACCTAATGTATGAACCGTCTTTTCGTCTAACTTCCTTTAATGTTCTCACAACAACCGCGGTAGATACTTGTCCCTTTTTTACAGTACCATTTGGTGTCGAGTTTTTAACACTTACAACAATCTTGTCACCTAAAGATGCATAACGTCTTTTAGTTCCACCCAAAACGCGAATAGTTAAAACTTCCTTAGCACCTGTATTATCCGCAACTAATAATCTACTTTCTTGCTGTATCATTTATTTAGCTTTTTCAATAATTTGAACCAATCTCCAACACTTATTTTTACTAATTGGTTTGGTTTCCATAATTTTAACGACATCACCTTCCCCACATTCATTTTTCTCGTCATGAACATGATATTTTTTTGTTTTTAATACAAATTTTCCATACTTGGGATGTTTTACCTTACCAACTTCAGAAACAACTACAGACTTTTCCATTTTGTTACTAGTAACAATTCCAATTCTTTCTTTTCTTAAGTTTCTTTTTTCCATAATTACTTTTGAGATCTTTTTGAAATTTCAGTTTTTAATCTAGCTATTCTCCTCCTTAGGTTTCTAATTTCTAGAGGATTCTCCAAAGGGGAAACTGCATGAGTAGATTTAATATTATATAAGTTACCAGTACTAGAGTTTAATTTCTCATTAAGCTCATCATCACTAAGTATTTTTATTTCTTTTTGTTTCATATTAAACTAATTCATAATCGTTAGCAATCACAAACTTTGTTTTACATGGCAATTTTTGTGCAGCTAATCTTAGGGCTTCTTGAGCAATTTCAAGACTAACACCCGCTACTTCAAACATTATTCTTCCAGGCTTAACTACAGCTACAAAATACTCTGGAGCTCCCTTACCTTTACCCATCCTAACTTCCAGTGGTTTTTTTGTAATTGGTTTATCTGGAAAAATTTTAATCCATAGTTGACCTTCTCTTTTCATATATCTTGTAGCAGCGATTCTAGCTGCCTCTATTTGTCTTGATGTTATAAACTTAGATTCAAGAGATTTTATTCCAAACATACCATTAGATAATCTATGACCTCTTTGGGAGTTGCCTTTCATTCTCCCTTTTTGCATTTTTCTAAACTTTTGTCTCTTTGGTGATAACATAATCTAAATTTATCTTCTCCTTTGTTTATTGTTTTTATTCTTAGACGATGTAAGACTTAAGCCTACCAATGGAGATAATTCTCTTTTACCGTAAACTTCACCCTTCATAATCCAAACTTTAATACCGAGTCTTCCATAAGTTGTATGAGCTTCAACTAGTGCATAGTCAATATCTGCCCTGAATGTTGATAATGGAATTCTACCATCTTTGTAACTTTCAGATCTAGCCATTTCAGCTCCATTTAATCTTCCGGAGATTTGAACTTTAATACCTTCAGCATTCATTCTCATAGTAGCTGCTATTGACATCTTAATCGCTCTTCTGTAAGAAATTCTATTTTCAATTTGTCTAGCAATTGAAGATGCAACAAGCTGAGCTTCAAGCTCAGGTCTTTTAATCTCAACAATATTTAACTGAATATCTTTACCAGACAACTTTTTAAGTTCTTCTTTTAACTTATCCACCTCTTGACCTGCCTTTCCAATAATGATACCTGGTCTAGCAGTTGTTATGGTAATTGTCAATAATTTGAGGGTTCTTTCAATAATAACACGAGAAACACTTGCTTTAGCAAGTCTAGTAAATACGTATTTTCTTATCTTATCATCTTCAGCAATTAAATTACCGAACTTTTTTCCACCGTACCAGTTCGATTCCCAACCTCTAATTATACCTAATCTGTTACCAATTGGATTTGTTTTTTGTCCCATTAACTAATATTTTGATTTAAGTTATCTAAAATCATAGTAACATGATTTGATCTTTTTCTAATTCTGTGAGCTCTGCCTTGAGGAGCTGGTCTAAGTCTTTTTAACATTGATCCACTATCAACTTTGATTTCTTTTATATATAATTCTTCTTGTTCTATATCAGAATCAGGATTTTTTTGTTGCCAATTGTTGATAGCCGATAATAGAAGTTTTTCTAATTTCAATGATGGCTGTTTTTGACTAAATTTCAATATAGAGAGTGCAACATCAACTTTTTTTCCTCTAACTTGATCAGCAACAAGTCTCATTTTCCTAGGAGAAGTAGGACAGTTATTAAGCTTGGCTAAAATTAAGTTTTTACTTAATTCTTTTGCTGCATCAGATGATTTTCTTTTCCTAGCTCCCATATTTATTTACCTTTTTTACCACCAGAATGACCTCTAAAAGATCTTGTTGGGGAGAATTCTCCGAGTTTATGACCAACCATATTTTCTGTAATGTAGACTGGAACAAACTGTCTGCCATTATAAACAGCAATTGTCTGACCAACAAAATCAGGAATTATCATAGAGGATCTTGACCAAGTTTTTATTACAGCCTTTTTATTTGAATCTAAATTAGCTTCAATTTTTTTAAGCAAACTTTTATGAACATATGGTCCTTTTTTTAATGATCTTGGCATAACTTATTTTCTTCTTTCAATTATAAATTTATTACTGAACTTCTTTTTATTCCTTGTTCTAAATCCTTTAGCTGGAATACCATTTTTGGATCTAGGATGTCCTCCAGAAGCTCTTCCCTCACCACCACCCATTGGGTGATCAACAGGGTTCATAACAACAGCTCTAGTTCTTGGTCTACGTCCAAGCCATCTAGTTCTTCCAGCTTTTCCAGAAACAACTAATTGATGGTCTGAATTTGAAACTGACCCAATAGATGCAAAGCAGCGAACTAATATCATTCTAGTTTCGCCAGACGGCATCTTTATTGTTGCAAACTTTCCGTCTCTTGCCATTAGTTGAGCAAAAGATCCTGCACTTCTTGCTAATGCTGCGCCTTTACCAGGTGTCATTTCAATACATGAAATGGTTGTTCCTAAGGGAATTGATGACAATGGCATTGCATTTCCAACTGAGGGATCTACTTTTTGACCAGAAACAACAGATTTACCAACTTTTAATCCATTTTGAGCAATTATATATCTTTTTTCACCGTCATTAAATTTTGTCAAAGCAATAAAAGCAGATCTATTAGGATCATATTCTATTGAAATAACTTCAGCTGGCTCATCATGTCTATCTCTTTTAAAATCAATGATTCTATATTTTTTCTTATGCCCACCACCTCTAAACTTCATAGTCATCTTGCCTTGGCTGTTTCTACCACCAGACTTTTTTAAAGGGAATAATAAACTTTTTTCAGGTTTGTCGGTTGTAATAGCATCAAAACCATTTACAGTTCTTCCTCTTTGTCCAGGTGTTATAGGTTTTAAACTCTTAATTGGCATAATTATAAATTATTATAAAAATCTATTGAATAACCTTCTGCAAGTTGAACAATAGCTTTTTTCTTAATATTAGACTTAGTACGTTGTATACCACTTTTAGTATACTTTGTTTTTCTTTCAGGCCCATAGATCTGAGTTCTAACTTTTTCAACAGTCACATTATATTTCTTTTGAACTGCGTTCTTAATTTCTACCTTATTAGCAGCTCTTCTGACCAAAAATGTATACCTATTTCTAAGCTCACTATCATTTGTAGCTTTTTCAGTTATAATAGGTTTAATTATGATCTCCATCTTTTATATTAAATTAGACTGTATTTTTTCAACTGCATCTTCTTCAATTACTAAATGCTGAGCATTTAAAATTTTGTACGTCGAAATTTCAGAGTCAGTTACTACTTCTGATTTCTTTAAATTTCGGGCGGACAAATATACATTTTTATTGACACCGTCCATTACAAACAAAGTTTTTTTACCCTCAAGACCAAATGCTTTTAAAAGATCATTGAATGACTTTGTTTTAGGTGTCTTAAAATCAATGTTTTCAACGACTGAAATTGATTTAGTTTTACATTTATCGGTTAATGCAGACTTTCTTGCAAGTTTCTTTACACTCTTATTGACCTTTAATTCATAATCTCTTGGTCTTGGACCAAAGATTGTACCTCCACCTCTGAAAAGAGGGTTTTTAATACTTCCTGCTCTAGCAGTTCCAGTTCCTTTTTGTTTTTTTATCTTTCGAGTACTACCTTTAATTTCAGCTCTTTCTTTTGTCTTTGCATTACCCTGTCTTTGATTAGCCAGGTATTGCTTTACATCTAAATAAACAGCATTTTCACTTGATTCTATCTCAAAAACTTTTTTAGAAAGTTCTATCTCCCTGCCTGTTTCTTTTCCATTAATATTTAAAACTGAAACTTTCATTATTTTCTAATTGTGATAATTGAATTTTTATGACCAGGAACGCAACCCTTTAAAACTAAAAGGTTTTTTTCCGGAACTACTTTTATAACTTTTAAATTTTGAACAGTAACTTTTTCATTTCCCATTTGACCAGCCATTCTCATTCCCTTAAACACTCTCGCCGGATATGATGCAGCACCAATAGATCCAGGCGCTCTTAATCTGTTGTGTTGTCCGTGAGTTGATTGGCCAACACCTGCAAAACCGTGTCTTTTAACGACACCTTGAAAACCTTTTCCTTTGGAATTACCAGAAACATCCACATACTCTCCTTCATTAAAATGATCAACATTGATTACATCTCCAATATTTAATTCATTTTCAAAGTTTTTAAATTCGAAAATATTTTGTTTTGGTGTTGTTTTGGTATTTTTGAAATGACCTAATTCAGCTTTGTTAAGTTTATTTTCTTTTTTATTTAAAAAACCTAGTTGTACTGAATCATACCCATCCTTATCCTTACTCTTAATTTGAGTAACCACACATGGACCTGCTTGAATTACTGTACATGCAAGGTTATTACCACCTTCATCATACAAGCTTGTCATTCCAATTTTTTTTCCTATTAATCCAGACATGATTATAATAATTAAACTTTTATTTCAACTTCTACTCCACTGGGTAGTTCTAATTTCATCAGTGCATCAATAGTTTTTGATGAGGAACTATAAATATCCAAAAGCCTGTTGTATGAGGAAAGCTGAAACTGCTCTCTCGACTTCTTATTAACATGGGGAGATTTTAAGACGGTGAATATTTTTTTCTTGGTCGGCAGAGGAATTGGTCCAGTTACAATAGCTCCTGTTGTTTTGACAGTTTTAACTATTTTTTCAGCGGATTTATCAACCAGGTTAAAATCATATGACTTGAGCTTTATTCTAATTTTTTGACTCATAATTATTCTTGATTTCCTTTAATCGATGCAATTACTTCTTCTGAAACATTACTTGGTGTTTGAGAATAATGTGAAAATTCCATTGTTGAGGTTGCTCTTCCTGAACTAAGAGTTCTCAAAGATGTAACATAACCAAACATTTCTGAAAGTGGTACTACAGCTTTGACAACTTTTGAACCAGCCCTATCATCCATGTTGTTAACTTGACCTCTTCTTCTATTTAAATCACCAACAATATCTCCCATATTTTCTTCAGGTGTCAAAACTTCCAATTTCATAATCGGCTCCATTATAACAGATTTTGCTAATCTTGCTGCCTCTTTGAATCCAAGTTTAGCAGCTAATTCAAATGATAAAGAATCAGAATCAACAGGATGAAATGAACCATCATTTAAAGATACTTTTAAAGCATCAATCTCAAATCCTGCTAATGGACCATTCTTCATAGCTTCTTTAAATCCTTTCTCAACAGATGGTATGTACTCTTTAGGAATGTTACCTCCTTTAATATTATTTACAAATTCTAAACCTGATTTACCTTCTTCAGCAGGTTCCATTTTAAATACGATGTCTGCAAACTTACCTCTACCACCAGTTTGTTTCTTGTAAACCTCTCTGTGATCAGCACTAGCAGTAACTGCTTCCTTATACTCAACTTGTGGTTGTCCTTGATTTACTTCTACTTTAAATTCTCTCTTTAATCTGTCAACAATAATATCTAAATGAAGTTCCCCCATTCCAGAAATAATTGTTTGACCTGAAGCTTCATCAGTTCTTACTTGAAAAGTTGGATCCTCTTCAGCTAATTTTGCTAAAGACATGCCAAGTTTATCAACATCAGCTTTAGTTTTGGGCTCAACAGCAATACCAATTACAGGTTCTGGAAAAACCATACTTTCCAGAACAATCGGATGCTTTTCAGATGAAAGGGTATCACCAGTCTTTATATCTTTAAATCCAACAGCTGCACCAATATCACCAGCTTCAATAAAATCAATAGCATTTTGTTTGTCAGCATGCATTTGATAAATACGTGATATTCTTTCTTTATTTTCTGATCTATTATTAAAAATATAAGATCCTGCATCAAGTCTACCAGAATAAACTCTAAAGAAAGCTAATCTTCCAACATATGGATCAGTAGCAATTTTAAATGCTAAAGCAGAAAAAGGCTCACTTGCTGATGGCTTTCTTGAAATTTCAGAATCATTATCAGGGTGAGTTCCCACAATTGCATCTTTATCCTCAGGTGATGGTAAGTATCTACAAACGCAATCAAGCAAGAATTGAACTCCTTTATTTTTAAACGCAGAACCACAAACCATTGGAATTATACTCATATCTTGAGCAGCTTTTCTTAAAGCTTCATGAATTTCGTCCTTAGAAATTGACTCTGGGTCTTCAAAAAACTTCTCTAGAAGATTATCATCATATTCAGCAACGGCTTCAATTAAATTTGCTCTATACTTTTCAACATCAGTCTTCATATCATCAGGAATATCAACAACATCAAATGTTGATCCTTTATTTTCTTCATGCCAAACGATTGCTTGATTCTTTACAAGATCGACAACGCCTCTAAAATCTTCTTCTTCACCAATTGGTAGTACAATTGGAACGGCATTAGATCTTAGCATGTCCTTAATTTGTTGACATACTTTCAGAAAATCAGAACCTTGACGATCCATTTTGTTAACAAATCCCATTCTAGGAACTTTGTAGTTATCAGCTAATCTCCAATTAGTTTCTGATTGAGGTTCAACACCATCAACAGCGCTAAATAAAAAAACTAAACCATCAAGAACTCTCAATGATCTGTTAACTTCAACAGTAAAATCTACGTGACCTGGTGTATCAATAATATTAAAATGGTAGGGCTTAGTCGAATCTATTTTATTTCCTTGATCTGTTGGAAAGTTCCATGTACAAGTTGTAGCAGCAGATGTTATAGTTATACCTCTTTCCTGCTCTTGTTCCATCCAATCCATGGTTGCTGCACCATCATGAACTTCACCAATTTTATGACTTACACCAGTGTAATAAAGAATTCTTTCGGTTGTGGTAGTTTTACCAGCATCGATGTGAGCGGCAATCCCAATATTCCTTGTATATTTTAAATCTCTTGCCATTGGTTAGAATCTAAAGTGCGAAAAAGCTTTGTTAGCTTCTGCCATTTTGTGAGTATCAACTTTTTTCTTAACAGCAGCACCCTCTTCTTTTTCAGCTGCTAAAATTTCTGATGCCAATTTTTGAGCCATTGACTTTTCATTTCTTTTTCTAGCGTAACTGATTAACCATTTCATCCCTAGCGAAATTTTTCTATCAGGTCTAATTTGCATGGGAATTTGAAATGTTGCACCACCTACTCTTCTACTTCTAACTTCGACATGAGGCATAACGTTAGACAGTCCCTCTTTCCATACTTCTAATGAAGATTTTTCAGATGAGTTTTTTTGCTCAACTATATCAAGTGCATCATAAAATATTTTAAATGCTGTAGACTTTTTACCATCCCACATAAGGTTATTAACAAATCTAGTTACTAACTGATCGTTAAATTTTGGGTCTGGAAGTAAGGGACGTTTTTTTGCTTTTCTTTTTCTCATTTTAATTTAATTGAGCGGTTCATATACTCATTGAACATCATTAACTTTTAGCTTTAGCTTTTTTTGCTCCATATTTTGATCTTCTTTGAAGTCTTCCTTCGACACCAGCAGTATCTAAAGCCCCTCTAACAATGTGATAACGCACACCAGGAAGATCTTTTACTCTTCCACCTCTGACAAGAACAATTGAATGTTCTTGAAGGTTGTGTCCCTCGCCTGGAATATATGCATTCACTTCAATACCATTAGTTAGTCTAACCCTAGCAACTTTTCTCATAGCTGAATTTGGTTTTTTTGGAGTTGTAGTATACACTCTAGTGCACACTCCTCTTTTTTGAGGACAAGATGTAAGAGAAGCTGATTTGCTCTTCTTTGTAATCTTTTTTCTTCCTTTCCTTACTAATTGCGATATTGTTGGCATAATTTCCTCTATTAAAGGCCTGCAAATGTATAATAATTTATTTATTAATCAAACTTTGATAAAAAAATATTTTTTATAAATAAAAAACTGATTGTTACAATTATTCATAATAAACTAAAATCCAGAGTTAGCCAAGAAAAAAACCCCAAATTTGGGACTTTTTATTTTAATTATAAATGTTAATTTTAACCTATTTGTTTCTGATAATTAAACATCCCAGAAAATTTTAGTTTGCTGCTCATCACGTCCTATTGAATATGATGCAGCAATGAAATATTAATATCGTAGCTTTAGACATATTTTATGAGTGAAATTATTTTTGGTAAAAGAGCAGTTTTTGAAGCAATTGAAAATGAAGTTCAAATTGATAAAATTTTTATTGATAGAGATAATCAATACATGGATAATATAAAAAGGAAAATTATTGAAAAAAAGATTAAAATATCTTTCGTTCCAATTGAAAAGCTCAATAAACTTTCAAAAAATAATCATCAGGGGATAGTAGCATCTATATCACCAATAAAAACTTTAGGGATCAATGATTTAGAAAAATCAATTGACAAAAAGGATTCAAAATTTTTAATTCTAGATAACATCACTGATACAAAAAACTTTGGTGCCATCATTAGGACTGCTGAATGCCTTGGTATTGATGGTATAATTATTTCTAAAACTGGAAGTTCACCAATCAATGGTGAAACAATCAAATCCTCATCTGGAGCTATATTTAGTATACCAATTTATAAGTTGGATCATTTAAAGGATGGAATATTTTTGTTAAAGGAAAAAGAAATTGAAATCATAGCTGCTGATGAGAAAAGTGAAAAATCAGTTTTTAATTTTAAATTTAATTACAGAACAGCAATAATAATGGGTTCTGAGGGCAAAGGAATTTCTAAATCTATTCTTAGTCTTTGCGATAAAACATTGAAAATTCCTATGAAAGGAAAAATTGATTCATTAAATGTTTCTGTTGCCTGTGGAATAATTTTAGCAGAACTCTCAAAGTAATTATAATAAATTCATTAATTCATCAAGATTGTTAATTATTTTACATTTAGAGTGAATATTTTCATCATGAGCAATATAATGAATTGCATTAATACCAACATTCATAGCCCCTTCAATATCAGCTTCAAAACTATCACCAATCATCAAAGACTCAGATTTTATAGAATTTGAGTCAGAAAGAGCATGATTAAAAAATATTGGATTTGGTTTTTTTACTCCAATTGATTCTGAATCATAAATCTTTAGAAAATACTTTTTAATATTAGATGATTCAATTTTATGATTTTGAACATTTTTAAAACCGTTAGTTATAATATAAAGATTGTATCGATTAACTAAATAATCTAAAACTTTTATTGCATTTGGCATTAAATGATGATTAGCTGGTAAAAATTTAATGTAGTCCTCAGCAAGTCCATTGATAATTTCATCAGGGATTTCAATTGATAATTCATCAAATGCTGATTTTAATCTGTGATACCTTAAAAACTCTTTAGTTATTTTTTCTTCTCTGTAAAGCTTCCAATACTTAAAGTTTATTGGGACATAAACCTTTAAAAACTCATCTATATTTATTTTTAATTGATAATCATTTAAGATTTTTTTAAATGTGAGTGCAGAGTTTTTTTCAAAATCCCAAATAGTATGATCTAAATCAAAAAAAATATTTTTAATTCTATGCATTTATCAATTATTATTTGTTAGAGAAATCATATCGATAGATGAAAAGTTCCCGGAACTCATCATTAATAAAACTGAGTTATCAAGATTAGTTTTTAACATAATCTCCTCTAAAACAGACTTTTTTGAGATTACAATTAGGTCATCACTTCCAAAAGAATCTTTAATAGTCTTTTCATTAATTTTAAACTCACCTCTTTTTTTTAATACTTCATTGTCATAATAAACAATTTTCATATTTGCAGATGACATTGAATTTAAATATTCTTTTATAAATTTTTGATTAAAACTACTAAAGGTATGTAGTTCATAAACAGCAATAATGTTTTTATTAGAAAATTGATTTTTGACAGCATCTATTGTAGCTTTTAGTTTACTTGGTGAATGAGCAAAATCTTTTATTATTATTTTATTGTTATCTCTATATATGGTTTCTAATCTTTTACTAGCACCTTTAAATGATGCAATTGCTGCAAAAAATTCATCATCAAAAATTCCCATTAACGCACATATCTGTTTTGCAGCTGATAAATTTGATAAATTATGATCACCGAACACTTTTAATGGCACATTACCTTCACTTGTTTTTAAATAAGTAACTCCATCAACTATTTCAAAATCAGGCTTTCCATATCCAATCTTTCGAATAGTTTTCTCGCTCTTATTAACTGTATCTAATACTAATTCATCAAGTTCATTAAATACTAAAACACCACCATCAGTTATTGTCTCAATAAATTTTTCGAATTGGCTGATATAATTTTCAAAAGTAGGAAAGACATTAATATGATCCCAGGCAATTCCAGTAATAACAGCTATGTTAGAATTGTATTTATGAAATTTTGGAGAATTATCAATAGGTGAGCTCAAATACTCATCACCTTCTATAATTATAAAATCATTATCATCAGAAATATGAACCATATTTTCAAACCCTTCAATCTGTGCACCTAGTAAATAATCCACTTTTATATCGTAGAAATCAAGAACATGTAAAATCATAGAAGATACTGTTGTTTTTCCATGACTTCCACCAATTGTAATTCTTGTTTTTGATTTTGAAAACTCGAAAATTAACTCAGGATAAGAATAAATTTTACAATCCAAATCTAATGCTTTTAATAATTCAGGATTATCCTTTTTAGCATGCATTCCAAGAACAATAAAATCAATTTCTTTGTCGATTAGTTCTGGAAACCAACCTAAATTTTTAGGAAAAAGATTATATTTTTTAAGACGAGATTTGGAAGGGTCATAAATTTTATCATCACTACCCGATACTTTGTAACCTAATTGTTTTAAGGTAATAGCTAAATTATGCATAACGCTTCCCCCTACAGCTATAAAATGTACTTTACCTTTCATGATTATTTTAATTGGTATTTAACTTTTCCCAAATTAAATCTTTAAGCTCTTGAATACCTGAATTACTTACTGCAGATATGAAATGAGTTGTGATTCCTTTTAAATTTGAATTTAATTTATTCTTTATCGCAATTAAAACACTTTCAGAAATTAGATCACTTTTAGAAATAACAAGAACTTTTTCTTTATCTAAAAGTTCACCGTTATAGTTTTTTAATTCTAAAATAAGAGTTTTATACTCTTTGATAACATTTAAAGATTCACAAGAAATTAAAAAAAGTAAAATAGAGTTTCTTTCAATATGCCTTAGAAAATGATGACCCAATCCTTTTCCTTCAGAAGCACCTTCAATTATTCCTGGAATATCAGAAACAACGAAAGTATTAAAATCTCTATGCTTAACAATTCCTAGGTTAGGTTTTAGAGTTGTAAATTCATAATCTGCAATTTTAGGTTTTGCATCAGTTATTACACTCAAAAGAGTGGATTTTCCAGCATTAGGAAAACCTACTAGACCAACATCAGCCAAAACTTTTAACTCAATTAATAATTTTTTTTCAGTACCATCCAAGCCCGGCTGGGCATACTTTGGTGTTTGGTTTGTTGCAGATTTAAAATTCCAATTACCAAGACCACCTTTACCTCCCTTTACCACAATTTTCTGTTCACCATCTTTGATAGATTCGAATAAAATTTCACCAGAGTCAACATCCTTAACAATAGTGCCAACTGGAACCTTTATCAATTGATCCTTTCCATTGGCACCAGAACTTCTTGATTTACTTCCATTATGACCATTTTCAGCTTTGAAATGTCTTTTAAATTTAAAATGATAAAGTGTCCATAAGTTTTTGTCTGAAATAAATACAATATTACCTCCTTGTCCACCATTTCCTCCATCAGGACCACCTTTTGCTACATACTTTTCCCTTCTAAGATGTGATGAACCACTTCCCCCCTTTCCAGATCTGACATGAATTTTTACGTAATCGACAAAATTATCTTCACTCATTGTTGAATTCTTCAATAACCTCTTCAATTCTTGATGTAATTTGCTCTAGTGAGCCAATACCGTTAACAGAGTAAAACTTATTTTGATCATTATAATAATCAATCAGAGGCTTAGTTTTGTTGTCATACTCCTTAAGTCTAATATTTATTTTTTCAACACTTTGATCATCAACTCTACCACTACTCTTTCCTCTTTCAAGCAGTCTCTCAATAAGTGAATTATTATCAACATCTAAAGCAATTGTTAAATCAATTTTTAATGATTTATCTAATAATAAATCATCTAACTCCTTGGCCTGAAAAGTTGTTCTGGGAAATCCGTCAAAAATAAATCCATTACACGGCATAAAACTATTTATTTCATCCTTTAACATATTAACTGTAACTATATCAGGAACTAATTCACCTTTTTCCATATATCCTTTTGCCAAAAGACCTAATTCAGTATTGTTTGACATGTTTTTTCTAAAAACATCACCAGTAGAAATATGAATTAGAGAATACTTGTCTTTAATAAATGATGCTTGAGTACCCTTCCCTGAACCAGGTTTTCCAAATAATATTATGTTTAGCATATGATTGTAAAAAACAAATATACCCAATTAAGTTCCAATTTATAAATTATGACATTTGAATATAAATTAGTGTATTTTTGCATCGATGTATGCAATTCATAAACTCAATATTGGAATAATTGGAGGCGGACAACTTGGAAAAATGATCTTAGCAGAATCTAACAGAATGTCATTAAATACTTCTGTACTTGACTCCAATGAAAATTCACCATGTAAAAATCTAACAAACAATTTTTTTATTGGAGATCTAAAAAATTACAATGATGTTCTTGAATTTGGTAAAAAATGTGATATTATAACTTTTGAGATAGAACATATAAATGTAGATGCATTAACACAACTTCAGAAATCAGGAAAAAAAGTTTACCCAAAACCTGAGACATTATCAATAATTCAAGACAAGTCAAAGCAAAAAAAATTTTATAACGAAAACAATCTCCCAACAAGTGAGTTTAAATTCTTCCGAAATATTAATGAACTTAATAAACAAATAAATGATCGAAAAATTGATTTTCCGTGTGTATGGAAAAAAACAAAATTTGGGTATGATGGTTTTGGAGTTAAAATTCTTAAGTCTAAGAGTGACATCTTGGATTTACCGGACTGTGAAATGATAATTGAAGAATTTGTGCCTTTTAAAAAAGAGCTTGCAGTAATAGTTGCCAGAAATTTAAATGGAGATATTAAGACTTTTGAAACTGTTGAAATGGAATTTAATTCTGACTCAAATCAAGTTGAATTTGTAATAAGCCCAGCAAGAATATCAAACGAATTAAAGGACAAGGCTAAAGAAATAGCAATAGAAACAACTAAAAAAATTGACAATATTGGACTTTTAGCAGTTGAAATGTTTTTAACTAAAAATGATGAAATATTAATTAATGAAGTTGCTCCCAGACCTCACAATAGTGGTCATTTTTCAATAGAAGCTTGTCCAACATCACAATTTGAACAACATCTTAGATCAATTCTTAATTTACCTCTAGGCAAGACATATAATAAGAACTTTGCTGTGATGTTAAATTTAGTTGGAGATTATGGTTTCAATGGAAATGTATTTTATGAAAATCTTGAAAGTTCATTTAGCGAAGTAGATACTCATATTCATATTTATGGAAAAGAAAAAACAAGACACAATAGAAAAATGGGGCATATAACAATTATTTGTGATAAATTTGAAGATGCTTACAGAAAAGCAACTTATCTTAAGAACAAAATTAAAGTAAAAACGCTCTAATATGGCAAAGGTTGGAATCATAATGGGAAGTAAATCAGATTATCCTGTGATGAAGGAAGCTGAAGATATTTTAAAGGAATTCAATATACACTATGAAATTGAAATTGTTTCTGCTCACAGGACGCCTGAAAAGATGATGGATTATAGTAAAAATGCCCATAAACGTGGCATTAATGTAATTATTGCTGGTGCTGGAGGAGCAGCTCATCTCCCTGGAATGGTTGCTTCAAATTCACCTCTTCCAGTAATAGGAGTTCCTGTAAAATCAAGAAATTCTATTGATGGTTGGGATTCAATATTATCTATTCTACAAATGCCAGGTGGTGTTCCTGTTGCTACTGTTGCACTTGATGGAGCTAAGAATGCTGGAATTTTAGCTGTTGAAATAATTGGATCATCAGACTCAAACATTTTAGATAAAATTATTGAGTACAAAAAACAACTTGAAATTAAAGTCAATAATTCAACTTTAAAAGAATAATTTAATTGTCAATAAACAAGTTAAAAACTTTTTTAAATCGGTGATTTTTTATTTTGCCAAACTAGAAGTTTATCAATAATTTTAACTCCTTAATATGAAATTTTCACAAAGACATATTGGAATATCTAGTGATGATGAAAAATACATGCTAGAATTTCTTGGATTTAAGAATTTAAACGAACTTATCAATAAAACCATTCCTGAGAACATTAGAACTAATAAAGCTCTTGATCTTGAAAAAGAAATGAGTGAATCCCAGTTTCTTGAGCATATTTTTAAACAATCCCAAAAGAATAAACATTTTAAAAATTTTATCGGATTAGGCTACAATGAATCTGTACTTCCTCCAGTAATCCAAAGAAATATTTTAGAAAATCCAGGGTGGTATACCGCATATACACCATATCAAGCTGAAATAGCTCAGGGAAGATTAGAGGCTTTGTTAAATTACCAAACTGTAATTTGTGATTTAACAGGTATGGAAATGGCAAATGCTTCACTACTGGATGAGGGGACTGCAGCGGCTGAGGCTGTAACAATGATTTTTGCTAATAGAACAAGAGAAAAAGTAAAAAATAATTGTAGAAATTTTATTGTTTCTAAAGATACTTTTCAGCAAACAATTGATGTAATTGAAACAAGAGCTGAACCACTGGGAATTAAAGTGATTATTGAGGATATTGAAAAAGTTAAAATTGATGATAGTTTTTTTGGATGTTACGTTCAACTAACTGGAAAGCATGGAAAAATCAATGATTTAAAAACAATTTCCAATAAACTTCAAAATAATGATGTAAAATTAATAGTTGGTGCTGACCTTCTTTCTTTAGCAGTTCTTGAAGAACCTGCATCGTCAAACTGTGAAGTTGTTGTTGGCACTTCTCAGAGATTCGGAATTCCATTAGGATTTGGTGGTCCTCATGCTGGTTATTTTGCAACAAAAACATCTTATAAGAGACATATACCAGGAAGGATTATTGGAGTTTCAAAGGATAGATTAGGTAACAGAGCCTTGAGAATGGCTTTACAAACCAGAGAACAACATATTAAGAGAGAAAGAGCAACTTCAAACATATGTACGGCGCAAGTTTTATTGGCAGTTATGGCTGGAATGTACGCTGTTTATCATGGACCAAAAGGAATTAAGTCTATTGCAAAAAAAATTAATGATTTGGCAAATATTTTAAATAACAACTTAAAAAATATTGGATTAAATCCTTTGAACAATCAATTCTTTGATACATTACATGTAAATGCTGATAGTAAAAAAGTGAAAAAATTAGCTACTGAAAATAAATTAAATTTCAACTACGTAAGTAACAGTGAAATTTCAATATCTATAAATGAAGCTACTGAATTAGATGACATCAAGTTAATCTTTGAAATATTTTCAAAAGCACACGATCAAAATATTGAATTTGATTCATCTTTAAATATAAATTCTTCTTTGTTGAAGTTTAAAAGAAAATCATCCTTTTTAACTGATAAAATTTTCAACACTCATCACTCAGAAACATCAATGATGAGATATATAAAAAGTCTTGAGAGAAAAGATTTATCTCTAAATCACTCAATGATTTCATTAGGTTCTTGTACCATGAAGTTAAATGCTGCCGCTGAAATGCTTCCACTTAGTTGGAAAAAATGGAATAATATTCACCCTTTTGCACCTAATAATCAAGTTAACGGGTATACTGAGATACTTTTAAAATTAGAAAAGCAATTAAACGAGATAACGGGTTTTAATGCTACTACTTTACAGCCAAACTCTGGAGCTCAAGGAGAGTATACAGGACTCATGTTAATTAGGGCGTATTTCAAAAGTATGAAACAAGAAAATAGAAATATTTGTTTGATTCCCTCCTCTGCTCACGGAACAAATCCAGCCTCAGCAATCATGGCTGGGATGAAAGTCGTAGTTGTTGGAACTGATAAGTATGGAAATATAAATGAAGAAGAATTAAAACAAAAGGCTGAAGATAACTCTGATAATCTAGCTGCATTGATGATAACTTATCCATCAACTCATGGCGTATTTGAATCATCAATTAAAAGAATTACTAACATTATTCATGACAACGGAGGTCAGGTTTACATGGATGGTGCTAATATGAATGCTCAAGTTGGCTTGACAAACCCATTTTTAATTGGTGCTGATGTTTGTCATCTGAATCTGCATAAAACCTTTGCAATTCCTCACGGAGGAGGAGGTCCTGGAGTTGGGCCTGTTTGTGTCGCAAAACATTTATCAAATTTTTTACCAAATGTTGATAGATCTGAAAATAATGACTACTCTATTAAAGCTATTTCCTCAGCTCCTTGGGGATCAGCGATGGCTTGTTTAATTTCATATGGATATATATGTATGATGGGGCCACACGGATTAAAAAGAGCTACAGAAATTTCGATTTTAAATGCTAATTACATAAAAAAAAGAATTGAAAAAGATTATAAGATTCTCTATCAGGGTGAAAATGGAACTTCTGCTCATGAACTAATAATTGATTGTAGAGAGTTTAAGGAAACTCACAATATTGGGGTAATGGACATTGCAAAGAGATTAATTGACTATGGGTTTCATGCTCCTACTGTTTCATTTCCAGTTCCAGGAACTATGATGATTGAACCAACTGAAAGTGAAAATCTTGCAGAAATTGATAGATTTTGTGATGCTTTGATTTCAATAAAAGCAGAAATTTTTTCTTTGTCAAAAGATGATGACGAAAATGTTTTATTAAATTCTCCTCACACCATTGAAATGATTACATCAAATGATTGGAAAAAAAGCTACACTAGAGAATATGCTGCCTACCCTTTGGATTATGTAAGAGAAAACAAATTTTGGCCTTCAGTAACAAGAATTGATGAAGCTTTCGGAGATAGAAATTTAATTTGTACTTGTTCCCCAATTGAAAATTATATTGAAAGCTAATTAATTCATACTTTTACTAAAATTTATTTATGTCCATTAAAATCACTGGGACAGGTTCCCACATTCCAAAAAACATAATTAAGAATAATGAATTCTTAAACAAGAATTTTTTTGATAAGGACGGAAATTCTTATGCCAATTCAAATCAAGATATTATTGATAAATTTCAAGCTATTACGGGAATTATTGAAAGAAGATATGCTGATGAAAATCATAACACTTCTGACTTAGCTACATTCGCTGCAGAAAATTCTATTAAATCAGCAAATATTGATAAGGAAACATTAGATTATATTATTGTTGCACACAATTTTGGTGAAATTGAAGCTAATTCCAATAATTATATTGCACTTCCATCTGTAGCATCACTTGTTAAGCATAAGTTGGGTATTGAAAATCCAAATTGTGTAGCATATGATTTAATTTTTGGCTGCCCAGGATGGGTTGAAGGTGTAATTCAATCATGCGCATATATTAAATCTGGTATGGCAAAAAAATGCTTAGTCATTGGTGCTGATACTCTTTCAAGAACAGTTGATTCAAACGATAGAGATTCAATGATTTTTGCTGATGGAGCTGGAGCATCAATAATAGAAAAAAGTACAGAAAATGGTGGTATTTTATCACACAAAACTGTTACATACGCAGGAAAAGAAGCCCTGTATCTTTTTGCTGACAGGTCTTATAATCCTGAATCAAAATCTAATGTTAAACATATAAAAATGAACGGTAGAAAGGTGTATGAATTTGCTATTTCTACAATACCAAATGCATTAAAAGAATGTTTGGAAGATAGTGGGAAAAAAATTCATGAGATAAAAAAAATTTTTTTACACCAAGCAAATGAGAAACTAGATGAAGCTGTTATAAAATACTTTTATAAATTATTTGAAATGGAAGTGCCTCAGAATATTATGCCAATAAGTGTTGATGTTTTAGGAAATTCTTCAGTTGCTACTGTGCCAACTTTATATGATATTGTTTTAAATGAAAAATTTAAAGGACATCATTTAGAAAAGGGTGATATAATTTTATTTGCTAGTGTTGGTGCAGGAATGAATGTTAACGCAATTACATATCAGGTTTAATCATGAATTATCTTTATGACATTGGAAAATATTTTCTTATGATAAGGATATCATTTTCTAAATCATGCAAAAAATCTATACTTTACAAGCAAATATTTAAAGAAATAAATGATTTAGTTTTGGATTCTATTCCAATTATTTCAATTCTTTCTTTTTTTATTGGTGGAGTTGTTGCTATTCAAATGGCATTAAACCTTGAAAGTCCTTTACTTTCTAAAACACTTATAGGTTTTGCTACAAGACAATCTGTTATTTTAGAATTTGCTCCAACTTTTATGTCGATCATTATGGCTGGCAAGGTTGGATCATATATAACTTCAAGCATTGGAACAATGAGAGTAACTGAACAAATTGATGCTTTAGAAGTAATGGGTATTAACTCATTGAATTATTTAGTTTTTCCAAAAATAATAGCAATGTTATTATACCCTTTTGTTATTACAGTATCCATGTTTTTAGGTATAATTGGTGGATTATTAGCAATGACTTTAACAGGAGTTCCAAGTGAAGCTTACATCCAAGGAATTCAAACCGATTTTGATGGATATCATGTAACTTACTCATATGTAAAAACACTTATCTTCTCATTTGTACTAGCGACAGTTCCTGCATTTCATGGATATTATATGAAAGGTGGTGCCTTGGATGTAGGCAAAGCTAGCACTCAGTCATTTTACTGGACCTCAATTATCATTATATTATTAAATTATATAATTACACAACTACTGCTCGCATAATGATAGAAGTTAAATCAATATCAAAAAAATTTGAAAACAATAAAGTTTTGTTTGACATAAACTCTCATTTTGAAAAAGGAAAAACAAATTTAATTATTGGTCAAAGTGGATCTGGTAAAACAGTTTTTTTGAAATGTCTATTGGGGTTGTATAATATTGACTCAGGCGAAATCAAATATGATGGAAGATCTTCATTAAAAATGAACGATTTTGAGAAGTTGAATTTAAGAAGAGATATGGGTATGGTATTTCAAGGAAGTGCCTTATTTGACTCATTAAATGTTTTACAAAATGTAAGATTTCCACTTGATATGTTAACTGATATTGATAGTGAAGAAAAAAATGAAAGAGCATTAAAATTTATAAAAAGAGTGAACTTGGAGGAAGCATTAAATAAATTACCATCTGAACTTTCAGGTGGTATGCAAAAAAGAGTTGCAATAGCTAGGGCTGTAGTTATGAACCCAAAATATCTTTTTTGTGATGAACCAAACTCAGGTCTTGATCCAAAAACAGCTATTGTAATTGATAAATTAATTCATGAAATAACTGCTGAATACCAAATAACCACCGTGATTAACTCTCATGACATGAATTCTGTTATTGAAATTGGTGAAAATATAGTTTTTCTAAAGGATGGTGTAAAAATCTGGCAAGGAACAAATAAAGAGATTCTAAATTCTGGAAATGAAGAGGTTGATGACTTTGTATATTCTTCAGAATTAGTAAAAAAGTTAAAATAAATTTAATTATTCTCGATAATAAAGTTTTCACTATCAATTTGAAACTCCAACCATCTTCTAATACTTAAATTAAGTTTCTCAGTTTCATTTTTTGATAAAATAGAATCCCAAATCACACTAACAACTAAAATTTTTTTTGTCGAGTTAAAATCAGTTCTAATTTTTTCAGATATTTCAAATTGTTTTAAATCTGGATAAATTAAACTAGCTTCTCTTGCAATTTCATTAAAAATCAATTTTTCACGACTCAACTCTTTCAATTCTTCAATTTCTTTTGAAAGTTCAACTAATTGCAAATTCTTTTCAACTAATTCAATTGAATCTCTCAATCTAAGTTCTTTAATAAAAGAGTTTGAATTTTTATCTAGTTCCAGCTGATTAAAAACTAAAGTCGAATTCTCTAACGATTTATAATTTTTAAGTTTACTTTTTAGTATAGAAATTAGCTCCCCAGATATTGGTTTCTGACCATAATTATTTAATACTATTTCTTGATTTTCATAATTACTCTCAGCACTTTCAATTAAATATTTATAATTCTCTAAACCGACTAATTCATCAATTAAAAATGATTCAGCTTGTTTTTCGAAACTAGCTTTTTTAACAGTGTTTAAAAAAGTTAATAATGGTAAAATCATTACAATAAGTGATACTAAAGTCAGTATTTGACTTACTAATTTTCTATTTGATGAATTTGTATAATTTAATAATGGAAATTTTAAGACCTTTAAAACTAAATAAGTTGCAACAATAATGTACATTGAATTTATAGTAAAAAGGTACATTGCTTTTCCAGCACTTGTAAAATCATATATGGCAAGATAAAATCCTGCTGTACATAAAGGAGGCATTAGAGCTGTTGCAATAGCAACTCCAAAAATTGCTGTACTAATATTTTCTTTTTTTGTTTTGGCTATAATTAGTGCCAGTCCTCCAAAGAAAGCAATCAAGACATCTCTAATATCAAATTCAGTTCTTGTTAAAAGCTCTGACGACTCATCTTTAATAGGAAATACTAAAAAGAAAATGAATGCAGTTAAAACACTTATTGACACCATTGCTATAAAATTCATCGAGGAATTTCTCAAAGTGTCAAGATCATTTGTTGCAATCGAAAAACCTAAACCTAAAATTGGTCCCATTAGAGGAGAAATTAGCATTGCTCCAATGACAACTGCTGTTGAATCAGCATTCAACCCAACTGATGCAATCAAAATAGAACATACAAGAATCCATGAAGTTGTTCCTATCATGGAAATATCCTTCTTTATTGAGTTTACAACTAAGTTTTTATCAACATCATTTTTGAAATTGAATACCTTTTTTGTAAAACGAAATAATGCATTAAATAATCCAGATGCATTTTTTTTAATTTCTTCTGAATTATCATTAAAATTAAACTTTGTTTCCACTACTTTATTTCTTTAAGTCCAGTAAGATCTGAAGAACTTCTTATTTTTTCACCCAATCCGTCTATAATTTGAATATTATACTTTTTACAAATTGCAGATTCTGGAATTTCATAATTTTTTCTATCACCACCATTTGCGAAAATATCTGGCTTTAATAGTTCGAGTGATTTACATACTGTTTTGTCATGATCTACAGAGAGAAAGACTTCATCAACATCTTTTAAGCTTGAGGTAATTAGAACTCTATCTTTTTCATCCATAAATGGTTTACCTTTTTTTAAAACACATTGTTGATTATTATTTACAATAACAATCAACTTGTCTCCTAGCTTTCTTGCTTCCGTTATATATTCTAAATGTCCAACATGAATTGGATCAAAATAACCACTAATTGCTACTGTTTTCATCTATTTTAATTTTTGCATTTCCCAAAAAAAGATATTTTTTTTTGTTAATTAAATTTTCACAAAGATACCTTTTTCTTCTTTTTTTGATTTTTAGAAATTTATTTCCATCACCATAAAAAAATATTTCCCCATCATTGACTTGATCTAAATAAAAATACTTTTGTCTTGAATTGTCATATTTATCTAAAACTTTAGATAGTTCTAAATCATAAGAAAAAGTTGATTTTGGGTTTTTCATATGTATTGATAAACATTTTAATAAATCATTTGGGAAAACTGATTTGTCTAAAAGAGGATTAAGAAGCTGTTTAAATTTATTTTTCCAGAGTTTACCATGTGGTTTAGCCTTATAGTATTTAATTGTCACAAAATAATGTGCTAATTCGTGAATAAGTGTAAGTATAAAACGATACTGATTATAAAATCTATTGATTGTTATAATATAATCACCATTTATTGTTCTTTTAAAATCACCATGCTTAGATCTCCTTTGTTTTACTACTTTAAACTGAATATTCTCTTTTTCAATTAATGAACTTACATAGTTAATTGAATTAACAGGTAAAAATTCTTCTAGATTTGAGATCATGGATTCGAAATCGATACGGGAATGATTTTTCCATTAAACATAATTGGATTAGAAGTTGAAAAACTATATATAAAATTCGCCATATCCTCAGGTTTAGTTAATGCTTTATAGTCTGGAAAGGCAAGTTCCAGCATAGGCGTTTGGACTGCTCCTAAGCATAAAGAATTGATATATGGTCCATTTTTAAACTCAATAGCCAGCACTTCAGTTAGTATATTCAATGCACCTTTACTAGAGGAATATGAGCTCAAACCCGGAAATTTTGAACTTCCATTAATACCACCTACACTACTAATATTTACAATGTGACTATTATCATGAAAAAATGGTAATAACGACTTTATCAAGTTAACTACTCCAAATAAATTTACATCATAAATCGACTTAAATTCTGAATCAGAAAAATCACTAAACGGTTTGCTTATTAGTTTACCTGCGTTATTTATAAGTATATCAATATTTGTGTATTTTGATTTAAGTAGTTTTATTAATGAATTAATATCATCATTATTAGTAATATCAAAATTTATGTGATTTACATTTTCAGAATACGAAGTAGTGATAGGTAGATTATTTCTTGAAAGAGAAATCACATAATACCCGTTCAAATCAAACGTCTTGACCAGATCTAATCCGATCCCTGAACTAGTGCCTGTAATTATAACCGTTTTCATTAATTTAAACTAAAATTGTGACAGGGTTTTCAATGTACCCTTTCAAAGTTTGTAAAAATAATGAGCCAGTAACTCCGTCTACTGATCTATGATCACAAGCTAATGTTAATTTCATTGTATTTCCTACTACAACTTTTTCATTAACAACAATTGGTTTTTTGACTATAGCTCCAACAGATAAAATAGCTGAATTTGGTTGATTGATAATTGAAGTAAATTCTTGAATACCAAACATACCTAAATTAGAAATTGTAAAAGTACTTCCCTCTATTTCATCAGGTCTTAATTTTTTTGATTTAGCTCTTACAGCATAATCTCTAACAGTAGTATTTATATTGTTTAGCGATTCCAAATCAGCATTCTTAATAACAGGTACTACTAATCCGTCTTCAATTCCAACAGCAACACCAATATTGACAATATTATTCAATCTAATCTTATTATCGGACCACTGAGAATTAACTTGTGGGTGAGATTTTAAAGCAATAGCACATGCCTTGATAATTATATCATTAAATGAAATTTTAGTATTTGGCATCGAATTATATTGTTCTCTAAACGCGATTGCATTATCCATATTAAATTCAACTGACAAGTAATAATGCGGTGCAGAAAATTTAGATTTACTTAAATTTTTTGCAATTGCTTTTCTCATTGAAGAATTTTCAATTTCAGTAAATTCTTCACCATCATTAAAAA
>NTKN01000006.1 GCA_002457715.1 Cryomorphaceae bacterium MED-G14 | reverse complement strand
TGAATTTAGTAAAAAAGTCGGGATGACAAGATTTGAACTTGCGACCCCACGCACCCCATGCGTGTACGCTACCAGACTGCGCCACATCCCGAATTAACATTTACAAATTAAAATAAAATTTAATACTTATTTATATTCTAAACAACTGCATTGAATTTAACTTTAGTATTTATATCTTTAAAAGAATGAAACTCAATTGGTTTACTCTTTTTTTTATTTCTACAATTTTTTTCTCATGTGAAAATAAGAGATATCAAAAACCTAATATTATAATTATTTTAACTGATGATCAGGGCTGGGGTGATTTAAGTTTACATGGAAATTCAAATATTAGAACACCAAACCTTGATCAAATTGCAAATAATGGAGTTAGATTTAATAGATTTTATGTAAGCCCAGTCTGTTCACCAACCCGTGCAGAATTACTCACAGGAAATTTTTTTTTCAGAAGTGGTGTCAATGGTGTTACTAAAGGTCACGAAAGGATAAATCTTGATCACCAGCTAGTTTCAGATTTTTTTAAAAACAAGAATTATAGGACAGGACTTTTTGGTAAATGGCATAACGGATCACAGCCACCATATCATCCGAACAATAGAGGATTTGAAGAGTTTTATGGTTTTACATCTGGTCATTGGGGAAACTATTTTGATCCAATTATGGAAAAAAATGGTCAATTGACTAGAGGAGAAGGCTATATAACTGATGATATAACTAATAAGTCAATAAGCTTTATTGAAAAGTCTAATTCTCCTTTTTTTGCCTTAATTTCATTTAATACCCCACATTCTCCAATGCAAGTCCCAAACTCCTTTTTTGAAAAAAAAGAAGTGAATTTAAGAGGAAGATATTCAAAAAATGAAGATATCACAAAAACAAAGGCTGCATTAGCAATGGTTGAAAATATTGATTACAATGTAGGAAGAGTCATCAATAGCCTTAAGAATAGTAAAAAATATGAAAATACTATTATTATATTTTTAAGTGATAATGGCCCTAACGGATACCGTTGGAATTTAGAGATGAAAGAAAAAAAAGGAAGTACTAATGAAGGTGGTGTTCGTGTTCCTTTCTTGATTCAATGGCCTAAAAAAATAGAGAAAGGATTAGTTGTAGAACAAATTACAAGCGTAAAGGATATATTTCCATCATTGATAGACTTAACTGGTTTTGATCATGAAATTAATTTTGATGGAAATAGTTTTAAAAAATATTTAACTAATCCAGAATTAAAAAATGATAATCGTAAAATATTTTCTTTTTGGAATAGAAGACTTAGTGTAAGAAATAACAATTTTATTTTGGATCATAAAGATAGTATGTATGATCTAAACAACGACTTGTCACAAACAAAAGCTGTAAATTACAAATACTATCAAAACTATAAAGAATTAAAAAAATCTAAAGAAGAATTTTTATTATCAATTTTATCTAAATATGATAATTCTCATAAAAGAGCTTTCACAGTTAATTATGATAAATCTAAATATACTCATTTACCAGCCAGGGATGCTGATTTTACGGGAAGTTTAAGAAGAAGCTCAATACACGCCAATGATTCGTTTATTGAAAACTGGAAAAATGAGGAAGATTACATTTACTGGAATATTAATTCTCTTAATTCAGGAAAGAATAGAGTTAGTTTATATTATACCCTTCCAAAAAATAGTATTGGAACAGAATTGACCTTAGAATTTATGGATAACAAAATAACAAAGGAAATCACGATATCACATGACCCTGAACTTGAGGGTATGCAAAAAGACCGAATAAAAAGAATTGAATCCTATACTAAAGACTTTAAAAAAATAATATTGGGGGATTTACATTTTGAAAAGGGAGAGTCCGTTCTTAAACTTAAAACAACAAAACTTAATGGTGGAGATTCTATTGATTTCAAATTAATTGTTTTAGAAAGTCTGTTTTAAATATAAAAGCTGAAAATGATTATTTAATAAAATTTCCAATCAACTGATAGTCAATTAATTGGAAATTTTTATGTCGGGGTGGCAGGATTCGAACCTGCGACCTCCGCGTCCCAAACGCGGCGCGATAACCGGGCTACGCTACACCCCGAAAAGCGGCGCTAAGATATAACACTTTCATTTAAGAACAAATAAAAAATGATTGTTAATAAACTAAAGTTAATTGGTTAAAAAAAAACAAACTAAAAATGAATTTTATCTTAATTTTGGATCATGTCAATTGAAAAAGTTAAGAATTTAATTATTGGCTCAGGTCCTGCTGGTTACACAGCTGCAATTTATGCATCAAGAGCTGATTTAAAGCCAATTTTATATACGGGAATGGAGCCCGGAGGTCAATTAACAACCACTACAGATGTTGATAATTTTCCTGGATATCCTAAAGGCATAGATGGACCTCAAATGATGTTAGAGTTGAAAGAACAGGCTGAGAGATTTGGAACAGATGTTAGAATAGGTGAAGTTACAAAGGTTAATTTAACCGATAATAAAAATTGTTATCACGAGGTTTTAATTAATAATGAAACTAAAATTTATGCAAAAACTATTATCATTTCTACAGGTGCGAGTGCCAAATATCTCGGTATTGAAAGCGAGCAAAGACTTATCGGTGGAGGTGTATCTGCTTGTGCGGTTTGTGATGGTTTTTTCTACAAGGGACAAGAAGTTGCAATTGTTGGAGGAGGGGATACAGCTGCAGAGGAAGCTACATATTTATCTAATATATGTTCTAAAGTCACTATGCTTGTTAGACGAGATGTGATGAGAGCTTCTAAAGCCATGCAACATCGTGTAAACTCAAAATCAAATATAGTTGTCAAATATAATTCAGAAGTTGTTGAGGTTATTGGTGAAAATGTTGTGGAAGGAATTAAAGTTATTAATAATAAAACAAAAAAAATAGATGTGATAGATATAACCGGTTTTTTTGTAGCAATAGGACACAAACCAAACACTAGTATTTTTAAGGGCCAGCTGGAAATGGATGAAACTGGCTACATTTTGACAAGTGGTAAAACAACAAAAACCAATAAACCAGGTGTTTTTGCATCTGGTGATGTCCAAGATAAGGATTACAGACAGGCAGTTACCGCTGCTGGTACTGGTTGTATGGCAGCATTAGATGCTGAAAGATATTTAGCTTCAATTGAATATTAATGTTCAATTATAATTTTTTTTTATTTTTTAATTTACCCTCAGCTTATTGGTCTGGAGTAAGAGTAAAATTCATTGATGATAAAACTTGTTTAGTTAAGGTTAGACATAATTGGTTTAATAAAAATCCTTACAAGTCAATTTTTTGGGCTGTACAAGGTATGTCTGCTGAATTATCTACTGGATTACTACTCAATCAAGAAATAAGAAATCGTAAAATAAAAGTATCAATGTTAGTGATATCAAACTCATCAAAGTTTTTTAAAAAAGCAGTTGGTAAGATTATTTTTAATTGTAATCAAGGAAGCGAAGTAAAAAAAATTTTTGACAAATTAGATGAAAATAAACCAACAAATAAAATTGTTTTATTTTCTAATGGTATAGACGAAGCAGGAGATGTTGTTTCTGAGTTTAAGTTTGAATGGAGCTTAAAAAGAAAATTTTAACTTTTTTTTAATTAATTAATACTGTCAGATTTTATAAATTTGATTATGCCAAGAAGTATTTTTGACTTTACAAAAAAGGTGTTAATCAAAGTAAGTTTTAGCAGCTCATTATTTAAGAAAGAATTAAAAAAAGCAGCTGACGTTCTTCTTCCTCATGAATATCAAGAATTGAAATTGTGGGTTGAAAATTATGTCACAAAACATCCTCATTTAGTTTGTGCTCTTTAATCAATAATTGAAACTTTTATTTTAATATTTTCAAAAGGCCATTCTCTTTTATCAGTTTCTAAACTATTAATTTTATCAACTACATTTATTCCTCTTATTACTTTTCCAAAGGGTGTATAATCTTTATCTAAGTGATAGGCTCCATTTTTACTTTGTACAATAAAAAACTCGTAGGGAGAAGCAAGTTTATATGGATTTTCAATATCACTACTCGGCATAGATACCACACCTCTGTCATGTCTGAACCCCTTTTTGGTATCTGGTGGTAAAAGATATCTTCCTATATTTTTTCTCCTTTTTGATATTTCATATGAATCTGAGTTTCCACCTTGAATTATAAAGTTTTTTACAATTCTGTGAAAATATGTTCCATCAAAATATTTTTTTTTAGTCAAGTAAATAAAATTTGATCTATGATAGGGTGTCTCATCAAATAATAATATATCAATTTCACCGTATTTTGTTTGAATCCTAACCTTATTTTCTTTATTTTTTTTTGAGTATTCAAAGAAAAAAGGAATTGCATTTTTATCATTTAAAATAAATGGTTTATGTTCTTTTATTGGATATGATTTTATAACTTTTTTTTCAACTTTTTTTAAAGTTGTATTATTTGATTTGTTTTTTTTAACACAGGATATTAATAAAAGAATTATGGCAATAAAAATTATTCTATGAATTTTAATCATCTAAAAAAAATTATTTTAAAATTAAACAATAAATCTTTACCTGGAATAGATTCTCACACACCCCTAGTTCCAACTGATAGAATTAATGTTATTAGAAATATTAATGATGTCAAAAATTATAAAATCGCAAGTGTTGCTGTTTTATTGTATCCAGACATCAACAATATTACAAGACTAGTCTTAATTAAAAGGAGTAATTACACAGGTACACATTCTGGACAAATTGCTTTTCCCGGAGGCAAATATGAAAAAAGTGATAATAGTTATGAAGAAACCTCTAGAAGAGAAACATTTTAGGAAATTGGTGTTTCTGAATCTTTATATTATAAAATCACAAACATGAGCAAAATATATATTCCATCATCAAATTATTTGGTTTATCCATACTTATTCCTTTCAAATTCAAATTTATCATTCAAATTAGATAAAAAGGAAGTAAAAAGTATAATCTTACCCAGTGTTGATTAGATATTAAACTTTGAAATACAATTAGGAAAATTTAAAAAAAATATAAATCCATATTTTCATTATGATAATAATAAGATTTAGGGAGCTACTGCAATGATTTTAAATGAATTTATTTACTTGATGACTAACAAAAAATGAGATATATTTGTTCTCAATTTATTCGATAGTGCTGATATTTAAGACAAACCCGTTTGGTCATAACTTGTATATTAAAAAATGGATAATTAGGCTTTTTGGTTGGCTATCTCACAGAAGATTCAAAGGATTTAATCAACTTAAAATTGAAGGCTCTGAAATTCTTAAAAATTTACCTAATAAAAACGTTTTATTTGTCTCCAACCATCAAACATATTTTGCTGACGTTGTTGCAATGTTTCATGTTTTTAACGCTAGTTTAAGTGGCAGAGACAATTCAATAAAAAATATTGGATATCTATGGAATCCTAAGCTTAATATATATTATATAGCTGCAAAAGAGACAATGAAGTCAAGTCTACTCGCTAAATTAATGGCTTATGCTGGATCAATATCTATCCAAAGAACATGGAGAGAAAAAGGAAAAGAAGTTAATAGACAAGTAAAATTTAGTGACATATCAAATATTGGTATAGCGTTGGATGATGGATGGGTTATTACTTTTCCTCAGGGTACAACAACCCCATTTAAACCAATTAGGAGGGGAACTGCACATATTATTAAAACTTTTAGACCAATCGTAGTTCCGGTTGTAATTGATGGCTTTAGAAGGTCTTTTGATAAGAAGGGAATTCTAATTAAGAAAAAAGATATTTTACAATCAATAGAAATTAAAAAACCAATTGAAATTAATTATGAGGATGAATCACTTGAATCAATTGTAGAAAAAATTGAATTTGCTATAGAACAACATCATTCTTTTTTAAAGGTTCTTCCTAAAGAAAAAGTTCAGAGTTAAAAAGAAATTTTAAAAATATTAAATTATTTATTCTAAAATAATCGTCCTAGTTGTTGGATTAAACGGGTTTTCTATTAACTTGTTTTGATTGTCTAATAATTCTAATTTAATTATGGTCTCACCTTTTGGAAGTCCATTGATGATGTAGGGGGACCATTCATAGATAAAAAACTCCTCATCATTTATAGTAGCTCTTACACGATTTCCTTCCTCAGAGAGTGTATTGTTGATTAAGTAAAAATCTAATAATATTTTTTCTGTATCAGCACCATTATAAGTTCCTTTGGGCCTACTGTAAAATAAAAATTCTTTACTTAAATCAATTTTTTCTTCACCAAATTGACCAATAAAGTAGGCATCCTTATTTTTAACAGACTCATGATAGGATCTTGATAAAAATGCCAATACAATATTGTTTTCTTTACTTAATTTTTTTTTGAATGAATTTGTATAATGAGCAGAATATGGTCCATTGTTAAGTATGAAGTGAATATGTTGCCCTTGAGCAGAATTTGCAATTTGAAATTCAAAATTCCCATTTGTTTGTTCCCCTAATATATATTCATCTATCTCAAAATTGAACAAATAATCATCCTCATCTGTTATCAAATGTTTAAGTGTCAGTTTTGAATTTTCATAAGATGGGGAGTTTTTTAACTTTGTCAAATAAATACTATTATTATTAGAACAAGAAAAAAGTAATGCAAATAGAGATAAAGTAATAAGCTTATTTAATATTTTCGACATATGTATATAATTTTGAATTCATGAATTTTAAATTTAGTAAAATTTATGGGATAATATTGATCACTTTTTTTATTAACTCTTGTGGGTTATTGAAAGAGTCAAATAATATTGTGAACTACAAAACCAAAAATTTTGATTATTCAACATCACCTAGAAAACCAAATTACGAATCTTTATCAAATTGGTTAGTTCATCCAGAAAAAAATCAAGATAAATACTCTTTCTTATCTAAAAATAATAATCTTTTAAGAGCAGATGTTTTTTTTGTTGTACCAACTTTGTTTTCTGATAAAAGAAATGAATCTTGGAATACTAGTGTTGATGATGATAATTTTTCTGAAATTCTAATGCAATCTTCCATAAAATATCAAGCAACTGCATGGATGGATGCCGGAAATTTATATTCACCAAACTATAGGCAAGCTCATTTTAGAGTTTTTGATGAGAGATATTGGAATAATGGAGGACAAGATGCATATAATTTAGCATATGAGGATATTAAAAAATCATTTGAAGTTTATCTTCAAAAGTTTAATAATGGAAAACCCATAATCATTGCAGGACATAGTCAAGGTTCAGGTCACTTAGTTAAACTTTTAAAAGAGTTTTTTGACGGAAAAGAACTTCAAAAAAAATTAATTGCTGCTTATTTGCCTGGAGCGATAATTAAAGTAAATGATTTTTTTAATTTAAAGTTAATGGAATCAGAAGAAGAAACAGGCGGATATTTGACATGGAACACATTTAAAATCTTAAAAAATGAAAGTAAATATGATCTTACCATTGAAAGATTATATTTAAAAGATGCCCAAGTATCAAATCCAATTACGTGGAATAATTACATAAGTAAGGATTACAATGATCATAAGGGCTTTTTATGGCTTAATCAGAAAGTTTTTTCAGGTGCTGTAGTTATCGAATCAATTGATGAAGGTATAAATATTAAAACCCCAAAAATTGGTTTTCCAAAATCAGTTATTTTATCATTTCTAAAAGATTATCATAAAGGGGATATCAATATTTTTTGGGAAGATATTAGACAAAATGCAGTAAAAAGAACACAAAGTTTCTTTAGAAAACTAAACTAATGAGTTACCATATTCCCATCCTTCCCTTACAGTTTCTTTTATGTAAGAATCAATATCAGGTCGGTTTGTGATTTTCATATTTTCTGTATCATAAATAATTTTTGCCCCAAATCTCTGAGAAAGAGTGCCAATAAGCGCCATCTCAGTTAGATCAGCAGAGTAGTTAAAGTTTGACTCGGGTAAGTAATCATTTTTTATAGCATCAATCCATTCTTGAACAGGTGTTTCATCTCCCCATTTCAACCTAGGAATTGTTTGCTCAGGGAGACTTTTTTGAATTTCATTCCATTCATTTTCTGAAACTAATAATTCTGGAGTATTTGGTCTACCATGTGTATAGAGTGATCTTTTAGAACCTCGCATAATCATTCCGCCCCATGTTGGCAGTTCCTTTCCCCAAGCTTTTAACTCTTCTGCTGCCCAATACGGGTCATTCTGTGGTGGAATACCTTCAAACCATTTTAATGTAACTCCATTTCTTTTATCATTTTTTGGAAACTTATAAGTTACAATAGATTTTTCAGAGACAAAATGATGCTCATTAAACCTGTTCTCAACATATGAATCAACCTCAGTTGGCATTCCTAAATCCATAGCCCAAAATGGTCCATCAAGAGTATGGCATGACCAATCTCCTAATTTCCCGTTACCAAAGTCAAAAAAACCTCTCCATGATCTCGGAGCATAAATTGAGTTATAATCTCTGTTTTTTCTTGGTCCTAACCATAAATCCCAATTTAAATGATCAGGAATTTGATTTTCTTGAGGGGGGAAATTTTCAGGAAGGTCAAAATAGTGCCCCTTGCCAAAGTTGTATCCACCAATCCAAGCATGAATTTCCTCAACTTCACCAAGAATACCTGCTTCGTACCATTCTTTTATTAATCTTATTCCGTTTGTTGTGTGACCTTGGTTACCCATTTGAGAAGTAATATTGTAATAGTTTGCAGCTTTTTTCAATGTTCTACATTCCCAAACATTATGCGCTAATGGCTTCTCAATGTATACATGCTTTCCTAGTTCCATAGCTATCATTGCAGCAGCAAAATGTGTATGATCTGGTGTGCTTATGATTACGGCATCAATTTCTTTGTGCATTTCATCAAACATTACTCTGAAGTCTTTATATTTTTTAACATTAGGATTAACTTCAATAATTCTATCATAACCTTTTTTTGCAGTTTTATCATCTACGTCACACATTGCAACTATGTTCTCAGTTTCTAATACTGGATTCCAGTTTGCTCTGCCTCTTCCTCCAACACCAATCACTGCTATATTTAGTTTTGAGTTTGGGTTATGACAGCTAAGTAGGCTTGGAGTTATTAATGTAGCTCCTGCCAAAATTGAAGATGATTTTAAAAAAATTCTTCTATTAAATTTATTCATAATTAAAAATTTCTATAAGTTCTACTTAAATATTTGTTTGCTTCAGTTTCTTTGAATTTAGCACTTGAACTATCCCAATTTAATGTTTTTCCAGAAAATCTCCCGGCGATTACTCCTAGCAGTATAGTTTCAGTAAGTTTGGCAGAATATGAAAATGGCGCTGAACACTCATCTTTACCTAAACAGGCATCAATGAATTGATGATAATGCAAATGAGCTTCACCATCATAGTCTCTTATTGGTACTTTACTCAAATGTCCATTTTTAATAAAATTTGAAATATTATATTCTACATATTTACCATTGTCAATAAATTTAGGAAGTTCCATAAAATGTGGAAGTAATAGTTTTTTCCCATTTTCTCCGATGAACATAGCACCTTGAAGAGGAAGTTTATCATTATGAGGTAATTTTAAGTCTTTATGCTTCTTGGGAGCACCTTTTCCGTCTTCCCATATCCATTTTAATTTTTCAGTTGTATATTTTGTTCCTGGGAAATCATATTCAACGAAATTTTTTTCAGGAAAGGCATAATTATTAAATTTCCTGCATTTGTTTTTTATAGTTAATGGAACATCTAGTTCTAAGGCGTTATATGGTGTATCAAATATATGTACTCCCATATCCCCCAAAGTCCCACATCCAAAATCTACTAACTTTCTCCACATGCCTGGATGGTAAATTTTTTCTTTATATGGCCTTTCAGATGCAGTACCCAACCATAAATTCCAATCAAGTTTTTCGGGAATGTCATCAGTGCCTGTATATTTGGGTCCATCATAACCCCAGTTCTTTGGGGACCATGCTCTAACTGTACTTACTTTACCAATTAAACCAGATTGAATAAGCAAGGTAGCCAACTTATAATCATAAAATGAATGAACTTGAATTCCCATTTGAGTAATTAAGTTTTTTTCTTCAGCTAATTTTCTCATTTCTCTGGCCTCATAAACATTATGAGTAAGCGGTTTTTGACAGTAAACATGTTTGTTATTTTTCATTGCAAGAATTGAAGCTGGGGCATGTGTGTGATCAGGTGCTGAAACAATAACTGCATCAATATCTTCAGACATTTCTTTAAATAATAACCTATAGTCTTTGTATTTTTTTGCATAAGGAAAAAGTTTTCCAGCCTCATCAAGTGCAACAGAGTCAACATCACAAAGAGCAGAAACTTTAACATTTTTATGTGATGCTGTATCTTTTAAATCGGATTTACCCATTCCACCTACACCAATATGTGCAGTTCTAATCATTTTTTTTGATGTCTTAAGAAAACTAAAACTAGGTAAAAATGGGAGGGTGCTTATCACAGACGTATTCTTTATAAACTTTCTTCTGTCTAACATACTATAATTTTTTTATTTTAATATTTCTAAACCAAATTGGAGAATCATGATCTTGTAAGGCTATATAACCTTTTTTGAATTTTCCATAGTCTGGTTTATCTTCAAATACATCAGAATTCTTCAAATTATTCCATTCCTCTGAATCCTCTTTAAAAGATAAAATAAGTTTTCCATTTAACCAATGTTCTACATTTTTATTTTTATAGATAATTCTGGAATTATTCCATTGATCATATGGATTTAGTTTCTTTGAGTTATTAGGCTCGTGCATTCCGTAATTAGCTCCAGCTTTTTGCCAATTCATAAGTTTAGTATTATTTATCTCTTCCCATCCATCATCATCGAGAATCTGGTATTCTGGAGATATCATGTGTGGAGCATTATACCCTTCTTGAACATGATAAAAAATTCCGCTATTTCCACCTTTTGGAAGTTTCCACTCAAGATATAATTCAAAATTTTCAAATTCCTCTTTATAGTATATAATATCGTTTCCACCATCCCAATCTTCCTCTAATTTTAATTTAGTATCAAATGTTAAGTTACCATCTATTACTTTCCATTTTTCAGATATTTTTTTATTATTATATCCTCTCCATCCCTCAGTTGTTTTTCCATCAAACATGTATATCCAATTTGGGTTTTTTGAAGAATTGCATCCTAAAAAAAAAGAGATTAGAAAATAAACTATACAGTATTTAATTTTTTTCATAAGTAAGTTCAATTTTTTCAAATAACTTTAATTCGGCGATAAATTGCCAATCCATATTTAAAGATTGATTAGCAGTATGGTTATGACCATCTTGATCGAGAATATAACTGATATGTTTGTTTATGTTTCTAGTTTTTGAGTATACATCTTCAAATTCTGCTCTTACGTCAAAAAACTTTTGATTTAATTTAAGTACTTCCTTAATTGAAACTTCTTCTTTATCTAAACTCTCCAATGTTAAAAAAGCATCATAGCTAAATTTAGTTAGTTTAGCAACTTGCTCATATACATCTAAGGCATAGTTATTTCTAATTATTTTTGTTTTTAATCCTTGAATGTTCTTTAAGATTTTTCCAAGGTTTTGAGAGTGATTTTTAGCTTTTTTAATTTTTTCTGAATTTAATTCTAACCATTTACCTTTATTTTCAATACTCGGAAGTTCAATGATGTGCGTTTCAATAGCATTTTTGTTTTTACTTATTCTATTTCTATGTTGTTTTTCCTTAACAAATAAATGAGCCCAATCTCTAACTGGATTATCAAGCTCATCTATAAAATTGGTATTATTTTTTACAAAAGGAGAAAAGAACCTGTGATTAAATTTATTTTTAAATTCTTCTAGACTCAAATCATTACCATTCCATGTATAATTACCAAAAGCATAAATTCCTCTCTTATATAATTCAAAATGTGGTGAGTCATCATCCCATAATGTTAATAATAAACCATCTAAGTCTTTTTCAACAGATGACAATGCAAAAGATTTTATTCTTTCGATATTACCATAGTCTTGTGGCATTAATATCCATCTTGTTTGACCTGCAGTAGCACCCATCGCTTTAAGATTATTTTCTTTGTACCAATCTATAGTCTTAAGGTTTCCCTCGGCCCATGGAGAAAAATAATTCCACCTCATGTAAATACAGTTTTTTGGAAAATCATCAAGATATTCTGTTAATTTTTCCTGTTTATCAATCCAAATACTATCTACTTTTTCTTTTGTTAGTTTTGTATTTCTTGTAACCATCCACACTCCTCCATGTTTTAGATACATGTCATCCCAAAAAATTGGGATTCTATTATTTTGTTTTGCAAACTCAGAAACTTTATTTAACCAAATTAAGTTTAGTTCAAATCCTTTTTTTCCTTCTCTATCAACCACTTTTACCTCATCTCCTCCTACATGCAGGAATTGACCATGTGGAGTAGCATCTATCGCATCTTTGTATAAATCAAATTGAACATCATAAGTTTTAGGATTAAGTGGGTTGAAAGCCCAATCATCATTAGATACATCTCTTAAATTTTTATATTTATCATGCTTTAAAATAAAAGAAGCATGTCCTAAACCTTGAATTAGAGGACTTATCTTAATATTTCTCTCATTTGCATATTCGCTTAAGCTTTTCCACCAAGAAATCGGATAACTATCGGGAGCAGCAATTGTTGGTCTTCTTTCATATCCTAGCTTGTCTTCAAACTCTATAATTATTCCATTTATTTTAATTGAAGCTAATTCATCAATTAGTTTAAAATAATATTCCTTTTTTTCAGTATGATGTTTTACATCAATATGAATTGATCTATATTTTAAAGAGGGGAAGTCTTTAATTTTAACAACAGGTAAATTAATTTTTTGATCTTTTGAGTCAGCTATTAACTGCCTTAATGAGTTAAAAGAATAAAAAAGTCCAGCTTCATCCTTGGCTGTAATGTCTATGCCATTTTTAGAAATATTCAAATAATATCCCTCTGCAGGAACATCTATTTCATTATTAATTTTAAATGATAAGTTGTTATTATCAAAACCACCTTTTATTAATTTAAAAGAACTATCTAATAAAACTGGAAGGTTACTATTTGTTTCCGAATGAAAAATATATTCGGAATCATGATTAAGTAAAGAAGATTCTCCACTAAATTCAATATTCTTGACCTTAGGTAATAAAACAAAATTATTTTGTATTTGATTATTTTTACATGAATATAATAAGATTAATAGCAAAGCTAGTTTTGTGATATATTTCATTAGTTGTTTAGTTGAATTGAAGTTAATAAATATTAAAGTAAAAAAAAACCCCAACATAACGCTGGGGTTTAAGTGATCGCGGCACGATTCGAACGTGCGACCGTCTGCTTAGAAGGCAGATGCTCTATCCAGCTGAGCTACGCGACCAAATGTTGATGGCAAATTTAAATAAATAAAAATTCTAGACAATTTTTTTTGATTACTATGTTGAATTAAGTTATGTTTGATTATGATCAATGTATTTTTAAAAACTTTATTATTCATTTTTTCATTTTTTATTCTTAATAAAATATATGTTAAAAATCCACCTAATATTATTTTTTATTTATCAGACGATAAGGATCAAATAGACCATAATGTTTATGGTAATGATCTTGTTCCATCCAACCCAATTAATCGTTTGGCTGTTGAGGGAATGACATTTGAAAATGCATACACAACTCAATCAATCTGTGCGCCTAGTAGGTCTCAAATTTATACAGGATTGTATCCAATAAAAAATGGTTGTTATGCAAATCATTTACCAGTCAAGAAAAACACAGTTGATGTTAATGATTATTTGCAGTCAATCGGTTATGAAGTAGTACTTGCAGGAAAGAGCCATGTAAATCCAAGTTCAGTATTTAATTGGACAAAATATTTTAAAAATGAGGGAAAATTATTACCAATGAGTAAAATTAAAAACTATATAAAAAATGCAAAGAAACCTTATTGTTTATTTATTGCCTCAGACTATCCTCACGGGCCTTTTCCTACAAGAACTGAATTTAAGGAGAGTGATATTTATGATAATCCTTATTCAAAAAAATATCGTTTAAATAATGAAAAAGGCTATTATCAAAATATTGTTAATGATAATAACCAGTTAAATGAAATTTTAGATTTTATTGAAATTAATGATAAAAATAAAAATACATTGTTTATATACGCTTCTGATGGGGGATTGAGGGGTAAATGGTCAGTTGATGAGGTTGGATTAAAAATTCCTTTAATTATAAGATGGCCAAAAATTATTAAGGCTGGTTCAAAGAATAGTGATCTGATAAATTTAGTTGATATACTACCAACAATAATAGAATCTACAGGAAATAAAATTCCAAAAAGTCTTGATGGATATAGTTTTTTAAGTTCATTGAAAGGAGCTAGTAATAAACGAAAATATACATATGGAATATCCACAAGACAAAATGTTAGAAACGCAAAAATTTTTCCTTCAAGATCAATTAGAGATATCAAATACAAATACATTATAAACTATAATTCATATGACATTCATAAAAAAAATTTAGGTCTGGATTCTATAAAAAATGCATTCATAAAAATCGGAGCTCAATCATTTAAAAATAAACCACATGAAGAATTATATGATTTGATCAATGATCCCTACGAAACGACTAATCTTATCAATGAGAAAAGGTTTGGAAATGTTCTTGTAAAACTTAAAAAAGAATTAAAAAGTTGGATGTTAATACAAAATGACTTTTTAGTAAATAATAAAATGCCACTAATAAAACCAACATTGCATCCATTAGATAAAGAAACTGAATGGACTAAGGTGCCAGACAATTTGGAAAATAGAATTAAGTCAAACGCTTATATGCATTCCCATTATTAAACGAAAATGTTTTCGTTATAGTATTTCATTTTTAATAATTTTATAATTTTTTAACCACAATTTTAAGGATATTATAATCGAAAACGTTTTCTATTTACTTTTTAATTGATTTTTTATCATTAAATTCATTAATCTAAAATAATAACTAACTAAAAAATGAGGAAAATTTTATTTATTTTTTTGATCTTCCCTTTTTTTATTCATGCACAGTCCAAAAATGTAAGTGGAATTGTAAATGATGAAAATGGGACACCTTTACCTGGCGCAACCCTTCAGTTAAAAGGTTCTGATACTGTTGGTGCAATTACGGATTTTGATGGAAATTTTTCTATATCAATCCCTAGTGATTCATCAAATGTAATTGTGATTTCATACATTGGTTATGTAAATCAAGAGGTTGATGTATCAAATCAACTTTCAATTAACATTAATTTACAACCTGACACTGAAGCTTTGGAAGAAGTTATTGTAGTTGGGTATGGTACTGTTTTAAAAAGAGACCTTACCGGAGCTGTCAGTTCAGTAGTAGTTGAAGACGAAGTTTCAAGACAATCTGCTACTGTTGATCAACTATTACAAGGTAGAGCTGCAGGTGTTCAAGTAACTCAAAATTCTGCTAACCCAAATTCCGGTGTTAGTGTAAGAATTAGAGGAACCAACAGTTTGAGAGGTAATAATGAACCTCTTTATGTCATTGACGGAGTTATTATATCATCTGCTGGGGAAGATGTAATTCCAACAGGTACTGGAAATACAGGACAAGAAGCTCAAAGTGGATTAAATGGCTTAAATCCAAGAGATATTGAAAGAATTGAAATTTTGAAAGATGCTTCAGCTACTGCTATATATGGATCCAGAGGAGCAAATGGTGTAGTTCTTATTACAACAAAGGGTGGTAATAGCGACGAAAAGGGGAAAATTAACGCTTATGTTACTACTACAGTTAGAGATATAACAAATACATACGACATGCTTGACGGAGTTGGATATGCAATGTATCAAAATGATATAAGAGCGAGTGTTGGAGAGCCTGCTAGATATGTTATTAATGGTAGTCAAGTTTTTTCATATATAAATGATAATTCAGGAAATCAAACTAACACTGTAGACAGTACACCAAATCAGGTACATAATTGGCAAGATGAAGTATATGATACTGGTGTAAGTACTAGTTTTGGTGTTTCTTTTTCTGGAGGTAATGAAAAAGGCGATTATTACTTATCTGCAGGATTTAATGATCTAAATGGTTTAGTTGAAAATTCAAGTTTTAAAACCCAGGACTTAAGACTTAATCTTAACTATGATTTAAATGATAAATTAAGAATTGAAGCAAGGTTAAGTTCCTTTTTTAGTAAGTCTGACTTTGCTGAAGGTGGAGATTTAATAGGTGGTGATCAAAGTTTTGTTCAACAAACATTAACTTATAATCCAATAATACCTAATAATGCTGATAATGTTGAAGATTTTATTGATGGACAAACAATATCAAATCCATATGCATGGATCAATGATTTTACTGATGAATCTAGGGAAAATAGACTAATTGCATCCCTAGCTTTAAAATATAAATTTAACACACCAGGTTTATTATATGAATTTAAGGTTGGTGGAAACCTTAGAGATAAAGATAGGTCAAGATTTTATGGTGTAACTACTTGGCAAGGTGCTAATTCTAATGGCTTATTACAAAACATGAAGTTAAACTCTTTAACTTATCAAGTCAATAATTTTTTAAGGTACAACAGAAATTATAATAAAAATCATAGGGTTAATGCTGCTTTAGGTGTTACTTATGATGTAAGAGATGTTGAAAGCAGTGTTTACGCTGTTGAAGATTTTGTTACAGCGCAGTTAGGAACAGCGCAACCTTTCTTAGGTCAAGTTATTTCAACACCTCTCTTACTAAGAGCATCTGACCAACAACTTTTTTCACTTCTTGGTAGAGTTAATTATACTTTTAAAAATAAATATACTTTAACCACAAGCTTTAGAAGAGATGGAGTTTCAAAGTTTGCTGAGGAAAATAGATATGGGTTTTTTCCTTCATTTGCTTTTGCATGGAGAGCAGGCAGTGAAAAATTTATTAGTAATCTAAACTTGTTTTCAAGCCTTAAAGTTAGAGCGGGTTGGGGATCAATAGGTAATCATGGAATTGGTCCTTATGGAACTCTCTCAAATTATGGTGCTTCATCGAGATTATATGCCACAAGTAACAATGGAACAACAGTTCCATTAATCTTAGCTAATATTGCTAATCCAGGATTAACTTGGGAATCAACTGAACAACTTAATTTCGGAATTGATTTTGGATTTTTGAATGGAAAAATTTCTGGTACTTTAGATCTTTATGAAAAAACCACAAAAGATTTGTTACAGCAAAGCCCAATTCCTACATCATCTGGTTTTAGTAGTATTCTTATAAATAGAGGATCATTAGAAAACAAAGGGTTAGAATTAGGCCTAGATCTTGCAATTGTAGATAGTGGAGATTTTTCATTAAATATTGGTGGAAATATTGCATTTAATAAAACTGAAATTCAAAATCTTGGTTTGACACCAGGAAATGTAATGGTTGATAATGGTGATGGAACATATACAACAGAAAAAAGATCTCATTATTTTGGTAATATACCAAGTAGAGGTAATAGTATAAAATTCCCCGTTAATATTTTTATGGAAGGTGAAGAGGTTGCATTATTTTATGGTTGGAAGACCGATGGTATTTTTCAAACAGGAGAACAAATGTATAGAATTAACGGTTCTATGTCTGAGCCAGGTGATATAAAAGTTTTAGATCTCAATGGTGACGGACAAGTTGATTTAGACGACAGGACTGTAATTGGTAATCCAAATCCTGATTTCGTTTATGGAATAAATTTAGATTTTTCATATAAATCTTTCTCATTAAGTGCTTTACTTAATGGTGTTAGTGGTAATGACATTGTTAATGGAAATCTTTATCGTATGGGATGGGCTGAAGGAACTTACAGAAATATTTTAAGTGATGCATATCACAATAGATGGACTCAAAGTAATCCAACAAATGATTATCCAAGATTAGGGTATTCTGCAAATTTATTTGGAGCATTGATGGATAGAGTTATTGAAGATGGCACATATTTGAGATTAAACAATATTACAGTAAGTTATGATCTTCCTATGAATTCAATGAACTTTATTGAATCTGCTAATGTATATGTTACTGGACGAAACTTATTTACTTGGACTGATTACTCAGGCTACGATCCAGAAATTACTACATTTTTATATGACGGTTTAATACAAGGAACAGATTGGAATAATAAACCAAATTCTCAATCTTTCTTAGTTGGTATAAATTTAAATTTCTAAAAACATGAAAAATTTATTAAATAAAACATTTACAATAAGATATTTTAAATATCTAATTTTTACACTCCCAATTCTATTTTTTATTGGTTGTGATCTTGAAGAGGAACCACCTTTTTTAGATGAAACTATTTACACAGATTCTCAAAGTGCTCAAGCTGCTCGAGATGGTATTTATCAAGCGTTAACCACATACAATACCCAAGAGAGAAGATTGTTCATCACTAATCTATATTCTGGTTTAATGTTTACTGGAAAAGGTGGAAATAGAGTTAACACGAGAGATATGTCAACATTAGTTTCCCTCAAACCGGGATATCATATGGATGCGTCAGCTGTTTGGGGAGGTTTATATGAAGCTATTGCAAGATGTAATGGTGCGATTTCTAATATTCAAACAGTCGCAACACCATCATCAAACGAACAAGTTGTTTTTAATGATGTTGCTGGTCATGCATATTTTGTCAGAGCATGGAGTTACTTTGAATTGGCAAACCTATTTGGTGATGTTCCATTATGGTTAGAACTTCCATCTTCTGGAAATACGAATAAAGCAGTTTCAAGTAAATCTGATGTATATCAACAAATTATTTCGGATGCTTCTACTGCAGTTTCATTACTTAATGGAAATGCTGGAGTTGGATATCCAAAAGCTCATGCTGCTAATATGTTATTAGCAAAAGTATACATGACTATGGCTACCAACGCTGATTTACAAACTGATGGAAGTGCAATGGATTATTGGACAATGGCTAATCAAGCTGCTCAATCAGCTTATGGTCAATATTCACTTGTAAATGATTTTTCAAGTTTATTTACAGTTCAAGGTGAAAATTCTTCAGAATCAATTTTTGAGCTTCAAATCTCTCAAGATGCAACAAACTCACAAATGGGAAGAAACTTCACTCCTTGGAAGTATAAAGCAGGAATGCACTTTGGTTGGTTTAGAGTAACTGCTTTTCAGCATGATAAACATTTAAAAACTTATGGTGGAAATACTACTTGGAATGCTAATAATTTAGATACTTTTCCAGATAGTCGTTACAAGGCAACATATCTCTCGCAATATTATAGAGCTGATAGAACTCCACCTGCTGGATTAGTCAGAGTTTATCCGCATAACCCTTCACGTGGAAGATTTGCTATTGCACATCCTTACTTATTTAAGTGGACTGAAAAAGACAAATCTCATAATAACCAATTTAATAGTCAAAATATTGTTGTTTACAGATATGCTGAACTATTATTAATGCTTGCTGAAATTGCAAATGAGCTAGCTAATGGACAAGAAATGACTTACTTACAACCAGTTCTTGATAGGGCTGGAGTTACAGCTCGACCAGAATTTTCACAGGGGCAAGCAGCTTTTAGAGATGCAATAATGGATGAATATAAATTTGAATTAATTGGTGAAGGTCATGACTCTTGGCATGTAAGAAGAAGAGGAATTCAGTATTTTAAGGACAAAACATTAACTCCTCACAATTCTTCTTTCGGAAAGAAAGTTGGTGTTGGAGCTAAAACATATGCTAAAAATTTAGAAGTAGAGTTTTCAACTGATCCTAATCAAATCATGCATATGCCAATTCCTTTAAATGAGATTAATACAAATGAGTTAATTAACTAAAATTTATTATTACATATTAGTTTTTAACTTCACATACTAATAATTTTCATGAGTACTTTTTATAAAGTGTTTAAACTAGTAGTACTGTCATCTTTTATTTTAACTGTTAGCACAACAGTTATAAACCTTAAAATTTTAAATGATGATAGTACAATTGGTGAAAAGCAAAATATTTTATTTATTGGTGTTGATGATTTAAGACCATTATTAAATTCATATGGTCACAAACAGATGCATACTCCTAACTTAGATAAATTAGCTGCGGAAAGCATACAATTTAATCAAGCTTATGTTAATATAGCTGTATGTGGTGCTAGCAGAGCGAGTATTTTAACTGGAATTAGAGGAAGCTTCATGAGATTTGATTCTTATACCTCAAGAGCAGATAAAGATGTACCACAAGCAACGACATTAGCACAAATTTTCAAAAAGAATGGTTATAAAACCGCATCAATAGGAAAAATATCTCATTTTGCAGATGATTCAAAAAGTGATTGGGATGATTTTTACAGTTTTAGAGATGGTTCAGATTATAAAAATCCAATTTCTATAAAAAGACAAAAAGAAATTAAAAAGTTAAGACCCGATGGAAAGTTTGCTGGTCCACCCTTTGAATATTCTAATGTTTCCGATGATGAGTATAATGATGGAAAGTTGACTAATGTTGCTATAAATCAATTAAAAAAATATAAGAAATCTAATGATCCTTTTTTTCTAGCTGTAGGTTATATTTTACCTCACCTCCCTTTTATTCAACCAAAAAAATATGGTGATTTATATGAGTTCAATGATTTAGTTTTTTCTAAACAAAAAACTGTCCCAGTTGATTCACCAAAAAGAGCAATAGCTCACGATTGGCTTGAACTTAGAAATTGGTACATAGATATCCCTCAATCTGGTCCTGTTAGTCTAAAAATGGAAGAAGATTTAATCAAATCATATTATGCAACAATTAGTTATTTAGATACATTAATTGGAAAACTTTTAAAATCTCTTGATGATTTAGACTTAAGAAAAAACACTACAATTGTATTTTGGAGTGATCACGGTTTTTTTTTAGGTGAACATGGTTTTTGGTGTAAACACCACACTTTTCAAGAAGCAATACATGTTCCACTACTTGTTTCATCACCAAAAATGAAACAAGGGTTTCAAACTAATACTATGATAGAATATATAGATTTATATCCAACAATATGTGAAATTGCTGGAATAAAACCACCAAATTATATTCACGGTAAAAGTTTTGTTCCTGTTTTAAGAAATCCTAATCTAGAACATAAAAAAGAAATTTATAGTAGATATCAAACTTTGGAGGTTGTTCAAGATCATAAGTTTTCATATCATGAGGTTTTAGAGCATAGAACAGGAAAAGTTTTATACAACATGCTATTTGACATGGAAAATGATAAAAAACAGTATTATAATATTTCAAAAAAACCTGAATTCAAGAACTTAGTTGATTCATATTCAAAAAAATTAAAAGAAATGAGAGATTTTAGTAACAGACCAATTATAGTAAAATGAAAAAAATAATATACTTAGCTTTTTTAGTGACTACAGTAAGTTTCAGTCAAAATAAATTTAAAGATCAGCCCTTAGTTTCAGAAATATTTACTGCTGATCCCTCAGCACATATTTTTAATGGAAAAATATACGTATACCCATCTCATGATATAATTGAGGAAAATCCTCTTTACGATGATTGTGGAAGTCAGTATGCTATGAGAGATTACAGAGTTTTATCAATGGATTATATAGGAGGACCAGTCACAATTCATGACGTTGCTTTAGATTTAGACGATGTGCCTTGGGCTAAAAGACAATTTTGGGCTCCAGATGCAGCTGAAAAAGATGGTAAATTTTATTTATATTTTCCAACTAAGGATACAGATGATATATTTAGAATTGGTGTAGCAGTTTCAGATAAACCTGAAGGACCTTTTAGGTCAAAAAAAACGGCAATAGAGGGCAGTTATAGTATGGATCCATCTGTATTTAAGGATGATGATGGTTCTTATTATATGTATTTTGGAGGTATTTGGGGTGGACAACTTCAAAGATGGGATGAAAATAATAATTATACTCCCTCCGGATGTGAAACACAAGATAATGGTATTCCTAATAGTCCTGCTATTTCACCAAGAATTGCTAAAATGTCAAATGATATGATAAGTTTTGCAGAAGATCCAAAGCCAATTAGAATCATTGATGAAAATGGCAACCCAATACTTACTAAAGACCACGATAGAAGATTTTTCGAGGCAGCATGGATTCACAAAAGAAATGGAATTTACTATTTGAGTTATTCTACAGGAAATACCCACTATATTGTATATGCAACAGGTGATAATCCTTATGGTCCATTTACATACAGAGGAGTTTTAAATAACCCTGTTCAGGGATGGACAAACCATCACTCAACAATTAAAATTGCAGATAAGTGGTATTTATTTTATCACGACACACAACTCTCAGGAAAAGATTTTTTAAGAAATGTTAAATTTTCTGAAATGACTCATAATTCAGATGGAACTATAGAAACAATAACAACATTAATTGATTAAATGTATAATATTGGATATGATTTAGGAAGCTCTTCTTTGAAAATTGCATTAACAAATGCAAAAAATGGGAAAAAAATTTGTGTATTACAAGAGCCAAATTATGAAATGAATATTATTTCAAAAAATAAAAACTGGGCTGAACAAGATCCTGAACAATGGTGGAAATATTTTTGTGATGGAACAAAAAGAATAATAAAGGAGTCTAAAATCAAATCATCTGAAATTGTTGCTGTAGGAATTTCATATCAAATGCATGGACTTGTGCTTTTAGATAAAAATTATCAGGTGATATATAATTCAATAATTTGGTGTGACGGAAGGGCTGTTGATATTGGTAATAAAGCTTTTTCTGAAATTGGAGAAGAAAAATGTATGGAATCTCTCTTGAACTCGCCTGGAAACTTTACTGCATCTAAACTTGCTTGGGTCAAAGAAAATCTTCCAGACATTTATGATAAGACTTATAAGTTTATGCTTCCTGGGGATTTCTTAGCATATAAATTAACTGGTGATGTCACAACCACAATAACTGGGTTATCTGAGGGTATTTTTTGGGATTATAAAGAAAATAAATTAGCTAATTTTTTATTTGATCACTATGGAATAAATACTGCATTATGTCCTGAAATTGTTGAAAACTTTACAAATCAATGTTTCACTAACAGAAAGGCTGCTAATGAAACTGGATTACCATACAATATCCCAATTAACTATAGGGCTGGAGACCAACCAAACAATGCACTTTCTTTAAATATTCTTAATCCTGGAGAAGTAGCTGTTACTGCAGGTACGTCAGGCGTAATATATGCTGTTTCGGACAAGTTAAGTTCAAAAGAGTCTTTAAGAATAAATAATTTTGCTCATGTAAACTATACTAGAAAGAATTCAGTCTTAGGTAAATTGCTATGTGTTAATGGAGTTGGAATAAAATACAGATGGATGAAAAATATTCTTGGTATTGATTCATATTATCAAATGAATGATATGGCCAAAAATGTAGATGTAGGATCTGAAGATTTGTTTGTTTTTCCTTATGGAAATGGTCCTGAAAGAATGTTTGATAATAAAAATATAGGGTCTAGTTTTATAAATATAGACTTGAATAAACATTCTACAGAGCATTTAGTAAGATCTTCGATCGAGGGAATAGTTTTTTCAATGATCTATGGACTTGAAATTTTAAAAAAAGATAATGTAAATCCTTCAGTAATTAGAGCAGGAAATGATAATTTATTTCAATCTGAAGTTTTTTCAAAAACCTTTTCAACACTCAGTGAAAGTAATATTGAAATATTTGACGTTACAGGCGCTTATGGTGCAGCAAGATCCGCCAGTTTAGATATTGAAATATCCAAACAAACAAATAATGATTTTTTAAAAGAAATAATACCATCTGAAAATAAAAACATTTATTTTGATTCATATAATAAATGGAAAGAAAAATTAAGTTTAATTTTAAATTGAAGTTATGACAACAATTGGCAATACAGAATATTTTAAGGGAATTGATAAAATTAGTTATGAAGGCTCAGATTCAAAAAATCCTTTTGCATTTAAATATTACAATCCTGACAAGATAATTGCAGGAAAATCAATGAGAGATCACTTTAAATTTGCTGTTGCTTATTGGCACTCATTTTGTGGAAATGGTTCAGATCCATTTGGACATGCAACTCAAAATTTTGCTTGGGATAAATCTACTGATCCTGTTCAAGCTGCAAAAGACAAAGCTGATGCTGCTTTTGAATTTATTTCAAAAATGGGATTCAATTATTTTTGTTTTCATGACTATGATCTTATTTCTGAAGGTAGTTCATTACATGAATCTGAAGAAAGACTTTCAACAATAACTGATTATATCAAAAGAAAACAAAAAGAATCTGGAATAAAATTATTGTGGGGAACAGCTAATTGTTTTTCAAACCCAGTATACATGAATGGTGCTTCAACTAACCCTGAATTTGATATTGTTTCTAGAGCAGGTGGTCAGGTCAAATTAGCTTTGGATGCAACAATCAAGCTTGGAGGTGAAAATTATGTTTTTTGGGGAGGTAGAGAAGGTTATATGTCACTGCTTAATACAGACATGTCTAGAGAGCTAGATCATATGGCTCAATTTTTAAAAATGTGTAGAGATTATGCTAGAAGTAAAGACTTTAAAGGTAATTTCTTTATTGAACCAAAACCTATGGAACCTTCAAAACATCAGTACGATTTTGATACTGCTACTACTATTGGGTTTTTAAAAAATTATGGACTTGATAAGGATTTTAAAATCAATATTGAGGTAAATCACGCAACTCTAGCTCAACATACTTTTCAACATGAATTAACAGTTGCTGCTAATCATGGTATGTTAGGCAGTGTTGACGCCAATCGTGGTGATTATCAAAATGGTTGGGATACAGATCAATTTCCAATTAATATTCAAGAAACAACGGAAGCTATGTTGGTAATTTTAAGATCAGGAGGATTACAAGGAGGTGGTGTGAATTTTGATGCAAAACTTAGAAGAAATTCAACGGATTATGAAGATTTATTTTTAGCTCATATTGGTGGTGCTGACACATTTGCTAGGGCGTTGCTAATTGCAGATAAAATTTTAAATGAATCTGAAATTCCAGAACTTCTGAAAAAAAGGTATGCAAGTTTTGACTCTGGAAAAGGAAAAGATTTTGAAAACGGAAAATTAAAGCTTGAAGATCTCTATGAAATATCTAATTCAAAAAACTCGTATAACTTAATTAGTGGAAAGCAAGAATTAATTGAAAATATATTATTTAATTATATAAAATAAAATTTATGGAAGTGACAAAATCAATTTTTGAGGGCTTAGACTGGTTAGTGTTAGGATTATATTTTGCAATTTTAGTAGGTGTTGCTGTATGGGTTGCTTTACAGAGAAATAAGAACACCGAAGACTATTTTTTAGCTGGCCGGAATGTTGGTTGGTTTGTTATTGGTGCTTCAATATTTGCTTCTAATATAGGATCTGAACATGTCGTTGGTTTAGCTGGCACAGGTTTTTCATCTGGTACGCCTTTAGCTCATTATGAATTACACGCTTGGATTGTTTTATTACTAGGCTGGTTGTTTTTACCATTTTACATTAGAAGTGGAGCTTTTACAATGCCTGAATTTTTAGAAAAAAGATTTGATAGTAGGTCAAGATGGTTTTTATCAGTTTTTTCATTATTTGCTTATGTTTTAACAAAGGTTTCTGTTACAATATATGCTGGAGGTATAGTTGTATCCGAGCTTTTAAACCTTGACTTTTGGGTTGGAGCTATCGGAATTGTAATTTTTACCGGAATATATACGATAATAGGTGGCTTGAAAGCTGTAGTCTACACTGAAACTTTACAAACAGTAGTTTTAATTGTTGGTTCAGTTATAATAACTTATTTAGGATTTCAAGAAGTTGGTGGTTGGAATCAATTAACTGAAACTGTATTAGAAGTAAGTCCTGATCACTTTAATATGTGGAGACCTTGGGATGATCCTGATTTTCCTTGGGCTGGACTTCTTTTTGGAGGAACTATTGTGGGAATATGGTATTGGTGTACTGATCAATATATTGTACAAAGAACATTAGCCGCAAACAATATTACTATAGGCAGACGTGGAGCAATTTTTGGAGCTTATTTAAAGTTGTTACCAATTTTAATTTTTTTAGTTCCAGGAATTATTGCATATGCTTTGACTCTTCAAAACCCTGATGTCTTTAGTGTTATAGATCCTGAAACTGGCTTAGAAAGAGCTGATAGAGCATTTCCTATGCTTGTGACCACGCTCTTACCTGTTGGATTGAAAGGTCTTGTTGCCGGTGGATTGATGGCAGCTCTGATGAGCTCATTAGCGTCTGTTTTTAATTCTTGCTCAACGATCTTTACAATTGATATTTATAAAAAAATTAGTCCTAATAAATCAGAAACTTTTTTAGTTAATGTTGGTAAAATTGCAACTATTGTAATTGTTGTACTTGGTATTGCATGGATTCCGATTATGGAAAAAATTGGTGGTGGAGTAATGTATCAGTATTTACAAAATGTGCAAGCATATATAGCTCCTCCAGTTACAACCGTTTTTCTTCTTGGAATAATATGGAAAAGAGTTAATGCACAGGCAGCAATAGTAACATTATTTAGTGGACTCTTTTTATTGATTCTTAGATTAGGTTCAGAGATTGCCACAAATGAGGGTCTTATTGAAAGTGGATTTTTATTTGAATTTGCATCAATTAACTTTTCTTATATGGCCATTTGGATGTTCTTATTCTCAGTTGTATTATGTATATCAGTTTCACTATTAACATCTCAACCTGATTATCATGAAATTCAAGGTTTGTCTTATGGTACTTTATCAAATGAAGATAGAATTAGTGCCGAAAACTCATATTCAACAATTGATATTGTTTTATCTGTCGTTTTAGTTTTAATTGTAGTTGGAATTCTATTATTCTTTTCACCTGTTGTATTTTAAAATTTGAGATATTTAATAATTATACTACTATTATTTTTTAATTCTACTACAGCTCAGGATAACTATTCTGTAAAAAACATACTGAAGAATTCAGGTTATTCATCAGACTCATTTTATGTTGGAGCTACTTTTAATTATTCTGCACTAAATTCAAATTCTAAACTTGAAAAAATATTTCTTGAAGAATTTAATTATTTAACGCCTGAAAATGCATCAAAACAAACTGCAATTCACCCAGGACCTGGTATTTGGAATTGGAAAAAACATAATGATTGGATTGATTTTGCAAATAAAAATAATTTAACTGTAAGAATTCACGGTCCTATAAGTCCGCAAGCGTCTAAATGGGCAAAAAATGATGATAGAACCAAGGAAGAGTTATTGTTAAATTTAGAAGAGTACTTTATTGAACTTTGTAAAAGGATTAATAAGGAACCTAATGTTAAATGGATGGATGTAGTGAATGAGACTGTTTTGAGAAATGGTGATTGGTTCTCTGAAAAACCAGGTGATTCAAGTTGGGAAAATCCATGGACACAAATTGGTCTTAACTCTGATGGTTATCCCATATATATAGTTAAAGCTTTTGAAATTGCTCAAAAATATGCTCCAAATGTAAAATTAGTCTATAACCATAATGGAGGAATGGAAAGAAAAATGTGGCAAAAAGTTTTAAATACGATTAGCTATCTTAAAAATAAAGGATTAAGAGTTGATGGTTTAGGTTGGCAAGCGCATCTTAGAGATGTTAGAGGTGTTGGTCTTGTAAAGAAAGATTTAGACTATTTATCTGACTTAATCGATTGGTGTCACTCAAAACAAATGGGCTTTCATGTCACTGAACTAAATTACTGGCTGAGAGACGAAAGTCCAGATTCAATTGATGTATTAAACAGACAATCTATTTCTTACAGTAATATAGTAAATACACTAATCGCAAAAAGAAATAATGGATTAGTAACATTAAATCTTTGGGGTATAAAAAACAAAAAAGGCCCTGGTAATTATCCAAAAAATATATTAAGTATCTATGATAAAGATTTAAAACCTACTCAAGCTTTTTATTCTATTAAAAAATCTTTAATTGAAAAAAACACTTTAATTCGTCTGCCTAAAGAATAAACTATATGCATAAGTATCTGATTCTATTTTTTTTATTAATGTCATGTTCGAGTGGAGATGATACAAATGAATTAATTATTGAAAATGATGAAACTGAAATAGTTATTCAAGAACCTTTTAAAAAAATAGTATTTGATAATTACAATAGCGATACTTTTATTTTTGGAGCCACTTTAAATTACTATCAACTTAATACTAATGTTGAACAACTTTTTCTTGATGAATTTAATTATACAACTCCAGAAAACTCTTTTAAACAAACCATTGTTCATCCTGAGCCTGGTGTTTGGGATTGGACCAGAGTAGACGCGTTTTTAGATTTTGCTTCAAAAAATAATATTAAAATGCGTGTTCATGGTCCCATTGGACCGCAGTCTTCAACCTGGGCAAAAGAGGATTCCAGAAACGCTGAGGAGTTATCTTCTCTTTATCAAGATTATATGAAAGAGTTGTGTAAAAAAATCAATAATAACTCTAATGTATTATGGATGGATGTTGTGAATGAAACTATTTTGTCAAATGGTCAATGGACTGATAAAAAAGATGGTACTAATTTATGGGAAAATCCATGGACTCAAATTGGCAAGAATGCTGATGGTATACCTTTATACATTGTTAAAGCTTTTGAAATTGCAAAACAATATGCTCCAAATATAAGCTTAGTTTTTAATCAACACGCAGGCATGCAGCCAGAAATGTGGGATAAAGTTAAAGAGACTATTCTATATTTGAAAAGTAAAGGTCTTAAAGTTGATGGACTTGGTTGGCAAGGTCACTTAAGAGATAATGTAATTTTATCTTTAAATAAAGAAAAAATTGATTATTTACTTTCAATTATTGATTGGGCTCATCAAAATGATTTAGACTTTCATGTAACTGAAATTGATTATAGATTGGTTGGTAATAATCCTTCAGCTAATGCTTATTTAAGACAAGCTAATGGTTATTCAAATATTCTTAAGGCTTTGATTTCAAGAAGAGGAAATGGAGTAGTAACATATAACACCTGGGGTGTATATGATAAAAATGACCCATCTAGTCATGAATTTAAATATATATACGATTCAAATCTAAAACCTAAAAAAGCTGTCGAAATACTAAAGAATACATTAAAAGATAAAAATACATCTCCTGTATATTTTGATTAAGTTGAATCACGAATTATAAGTGATGTAGGAACTTTTTCGTCGATAAAATTTTCACCTAATTTATTATTTATTCGATCTAACAAAATTTTAGCAGAGTATTTTCCTAAGTATTCACCATGTTGGTTAACAGATGTAATACTTGGTTTTATAAATTTATACATTGGTCCATCAGTAAAACCCAATACAGCAATATCATTTGGAATTTTGTATCCTAAGTTAAGAATTAAGCTATGCGTAGAAACAGTGTTTTCTGGTTCCATACAAATTATTGCATCAATTTTATTGTCTGAAGTCAATTTTATTATTTCACTTTCAATATCATCTTCTTTGTTGTATGGAATATATAATTCTGATTTATAATTTATTTTGTTTGATTTTAAAGCTTCGACATATCCGTTGTATCTTTCTTTCCCAATTAAGGTGTCATGAATCGGAGATAAAAAGGCAATTTTATTTTTTCCTCTTTTACAGAGGTGATTGATGGAATCAAATGTAGCCTTAAAATTATCCATATATACTTTATCGCAATCAAATTCATTGGAGATTCGATCAAACATTACAATTGGAATATCATATGACTGAAGATCTTTTAAATTTTTTGCTGTATTTTCATCGTGTATATCCTTGGCGAGAGATATTAACAACCCTGCTATACTTCCATCTCGTAGTTTCTTGATAATTTTTTTTTCAATAGCAGGTGATTCATCGCTAAAAAAACAAGTTAAATTATAACCGGATTTATATAATTCCAACTGGACTCCTTTTATAACCTTAGCAAAATAATAATTTAGTATATCAGGTACTATAATTCCAATATTATTAACAACATTTTTTCTAAGTCGACTAGCAAAAAAATTAGGTTTATAATTTAAACTATTAGCTATATTTTTAATCTTATCTCTTGTTCTTTTACTAATTTCTTTATTGTTATTTAAAGCTTTTGAGACAGTTGAGTTTGAAAAACCTGATGCCTTTGAAATATCTTTTATAGTAGATTTTTTCATTTTAAAATTCCAATAAATATAATCTAATAATTGTTAAAATTATTCATAACTTAAAATTTATAACCTGTTAAACTGAAAACATATAATGAGAAAAATTATTTTAATCGCTTTTTTAATTCCAATCGTAAATTTAGCCCAAAAATCAAGTTTTCACAAACCATGGAAATTAGAAAATGCAAATCAAAGAATAGAAAAAATTAGGAAAGGTGATGTAAAGATAATTTTTGAGTCAAACAAAGATTTTAAATCTAACCTTGCAAATATTGAGGTTAAACTAAAAAATCATGACTTTAAGTTTGGTGTTTCTTTCACACAGTTAAGAAGGTTTTGGGGAAAAAAATTTGCAGATAAATATCTAAATCAAGTAAAAAGAGTCTTTAATTATGCAACAATTGGTATGTATTGGGCTTTGACTGATGAAAGAGATAAGAGTGGAAAAATGGATAAATACTATAATGAAGTTTTATCGTGGGCCTCAAAAAATAATATTAGGATCAAAGGCCATCCTCTTATGTGGCATGAAGCAATGCCTGATTGGGTAAGAAATTATAAAAATTTAGATGAATTAGATGTTCTTATCAAAAATCACATGAAAAGATTAATTGAGACTTATCCACAGATTGATGACTGGGATGTGTACAATGAGCCAATTGGACCATTTAAACCTCATATACCACACAGTTCTATTAGAGATTGGATAAACTACAAAGGAGGTATTTATCCATCAATGGTTGAAATTTACAATTATGTGAATTCAATTAATCCAAATAAAAACTATTCTAATAATCATTATCACGCCAAAGATCCTGAGTTTTTTAAAATCAATAAATATTTTATTGATCAAAAATTAAATTTTAGTTCAATTGGAATGCAAGCTCACATGCAGAGTGATGATAATGTTATGTCAGAGAAAGATCTATGGAATCAAATAGAAAAATATGCTGTATTAGGAAAAAATATACAATTTACCGAAATAACAGTAACAAGCTCAAAAAGATTTAAAAACTGGAAAGATCATCAAGCTTTTTTAAAAAAGAGAGATAGTGTCATGAAGACTGGAAGTGATTATGATCTGCCTAGTTTACCTGAGTATGAAGATTTTCAAGCAGATTATTTAAAAGATTTTTACACATTGGCGTTTAGTCATCCAAATGTAACATCCATAACTTTTTGGAATTTAACTGATCAAAATGCTTGGAGAGGACATGCTGGAGGGTTATTATATAAAGATCTATCCGAAAAAAAATCATTTTTAGAATTAGAAAATTTAATTAAAAATACATGGTCTACAAATATAGCTAGTAATACAAACCTTGAGGATGGTTTTATTTTTAGAGGTTTTTATGGAACATATGAATGTGAATTGACTATTGATGGTAAAATACATGAATTTGAATTTGAATTTAATAAAGGGGATAAAAAAATTACTCTAAAAATCTAACTTTTTTTCAATTCAATTACGCTTATTTCTGGCCAAATTCCAACCCTTCCTGGAAAACCAAGAACTCCAAAACCCCTGTTAACATTAATAAATTGAGATTTATTTTCATAGACTCCGGCCCAATATTTATATCTATATTTCACAGGACTCCATTTTATTAAACCGGGAATTTCAATACCAAACTGTAAACCATGGGTATGTCCTGAAAGTGTAAGATGAAAGTGTTCATCATGGTCAATAATTTTTTTCTCCCAGTGTGATGGGTCATGACTCATTAAAACTTTAAAATCATTTTGATCGATATTGCTAATAGCCTTATCAATATCTCCATTTTTTTTAAATCTATCTCCCCAATTTTCAACACCGATTAAAGCAATCTTTTCATTTTCTTTACTAATATATATTGATTCATTCATCAGTATCTTGAAACCCATTTCATTTTGAATCTTTATTAAATTCTTAAAATTTTCTTTTTTATCATCTTCAGATGACCAATTATAATAATCACCATAATCATGATTTCCTAGGACGGAATACTTCCCATGTTTAGCTTTTAACTTTTTAAAAGTATTTTTCCAAGGAATTATTTCATCGTAAGTGTTATTAACAAAATCACCAGTAAATAAAATTATATCTGAGTTTTGTTCATTAATTAAATTCATTGCATATTCAATTTTCTTTCTTTTTTCAAAACTTCCACAATGAAAATCTGAAATGTGGGTGATTTTATAACCATCAAAATTTTTTGGAAGATCTTTATATTTTATAATGTGTTTAACAACTTTATAATTATACCTTCCTTTAAAAACACCATGAAGCATTATAGGAACTGGTATAGCTCCTAGAAATAACGCGGTTTTACTAATAAACTTTCTTCTGCTAAGATCTATTTTTTTTTTTGTTTGAATTATATTAAAAAAGACACCTACAAGTCTGAGTATATCCTCTAAGAAAAGAAATAAAATAATTATTGATTTACAAATAAATAGTATAAATATTATCGTAAAATTATATGAGAAAAAAGCATTGAATTTACCTTCATAAAATAAAAAAATATAGCTAAAAAAAAGTAAGTATATAATTGCATTAGTGATTATATACAAGTTTTTCAAATTTGATTTAAATACTAATTTAATTGATCTGTATGCATAGAATTCAAATAAAATTAGAAATAAGAAAAAAAACAGAATCATTATTTATCTAAAGAGCAGGTAAAATTAAATAAAAATAGTTTCTCCATTTTTCTTAACTGACTCAAATATTTTATCAATAATTATCATGTCTTTTAATCCTTCATCTCCGCCAACGTTGTTATGAGGTATATCATTAACTAAAAATTTACAAATGCCATCCATTTGAGCAGCTTGTTGATTGATTCTAGGAAATGATAATTTTTGGTTAGAGGTCATTCCAGAGACTCCTCTCCATCCGTAAGCTGGGTTAAGTTTTGCATATCCTCTTTCAAAAGCTAGATGTAAATAATTTAAGTTTGAAGAAAATGATGTTGTACAATTAGCAATTTTTCCACTTTTAAAGTTCATTGTCCAAGTAATAGTTTCATCAACATCTTTAAATCTTTTTAAATCAGTCTTATATTCTTTAGCATTGATAGAAATAGGTTCCTCACCAGATGAATACCTGGCAGCTTGAATAGCATAAACTCCGACATCCATTAAAGCACCACCACCAAAAGATTTTTTAAGTTTCCAATGATCTTTGTTTCTCATGTTAAATCCAAATGCAGCATTTATAATTTTTAATTTACCATATTCCTCTTTTTTACAAATATCAATTAAATGTAAATGATGGGGTTCATAATGAAGTCTATAGCCAACAAAAAGCTCTTTTTTAACTTTTTTACTTATTCTGATCATCTCCATGGCCTCGGAGGCATTTAAAGCAAACGGTTTTTCACAAATTACATGTTTACCTGCTTCTAAAGCTCTAATAGTATATTCTTTGTGCATACTATTAGGTAAAACAATATATATTATATCAATGTTTTTATCATTAGAAATTGAATCAAAATTTTGATAATTATAAATACTATTATCGTTTAAATTATATTTTTTTTGCCAAATTATTTCCTTTTCTGGTGTACCAGTTACAATACCTTTGAGCTCACATAGTTTAGTTTCTAAAAGCGCAGGACCTAAAGCTTTTTCAGAGTAACTTCCTAATCCTACTAATGCCACACCAAGTTTTTTAGTTTTCTTAACATTTGAAATAAAATTTGCAGCTAATGTTAGTCCAGTTACAGACGTACTTAATGTCTTATTAAAAAATCTTCTTTTCATATAATTTTCTATTGTATTTTGAAGTTAAATAATAATGATAATCTTGACAATTTTTTCAATAACTTTATTTGGTGATATTCAAAAAAAAAAAAACCATCAAAAACATTAAGTATATTTTATTTAATGTTATCCTATTTATGATTTTTTCTTGTCAAAAAGAGGATCATCCAAATATCATATTGATTATGACAGATGACCAAGGCTGGGGAGATGTTTCATACAATAATCATCCTTATCTAAGCACACCAAATCTAGACGAAATGGCTAAAGGTGGAGTTGTTTTTAATCGTTTTTATTCTGCTAGTCCAGTTTGTTCCCCAACAAGAGCAAGTGTTATGACTGGTAGACATCCAGAACGAATGGGTATTTGTAGTGCTAATTGTGGTCATATTATTGATAAAGAGATAACAATCGCTGAAATGGTTAAGAAAAAAGGATATAGAACAGGTTTTTTTGGTAAATGGCATTTAGGTACACTTAGTGTTGATTTTCTTGATGCTAATAGAGGAGGAAAAAAAGAGAATCAAATTCATTATGCTCCACCATGGAATCATGGTTTTGATGTTAGTTTTGCTACTGAATCTAAAGTTCCAACATGGGACCCAATGATTACACCAAACAAATCTGCTGGTGATGTTAAATCAAGTCTTGTTGAGGGAGAGTTTTTTGGAACTTCATACTGGATAGGTCCAGGTAAAAGAGTTAGTCAAAATCTCAATGGTGATGATTCAAAAATTATTATGGACCGTGTAATCCCTTTTATTGAAGAATCGGCATCCCAAAAACAAAAATTTTTATCTGTGATATGGTTTCATGCTCCTCATTTACCTGTTTTGACTGGAAAAAAATACAAATCTCTTTATTCAGAACTTAGTGAAGACCAACAGCATTATTATGGTGTTATATCTGCCTTAGACAAACAGGTTGGACGTTTAAGAAAAAAACTTAAAAATCTTGGAATATCTGAAAATACATTGATTTTTTATAACTCTGATAATGGTCCTGAAACTTCATTAGAAGTTAGGAATGAAAATATTCCATTTGATAGAGCTCAAGGGTTAACCAATGGATTACGCGGGAGAAAAAGAAGTCTGTATGAGGGTGGAATTAGAGTTCCTGGTATTGTAGAATGGCCATCTCAAATTCAAGCTGGAACTAAAGTTGATGTTCCTTGTTTTACGTCCGATTATTTTCCAACAATTGCAACTATTCTTGGTTTTGATTTGAAAGAATATCAACGTCCCTTTGATGGAGAAGATATTATGAAATATTTGACTAATAAAAAATTAAAAAGAACTAAACCTTTGTTTTTTAAGTATAAAAAACAATTTGCAGTAATAGATAATGATTTCAAATTGTATGGTGTTTCTGGGGAACCCCTTCAACTTTATAACTTAAAAAAAGATTTTGGTGAAAAAAAAGATATATCTAAAATAAACCCCAACAAGTTGAATGCTCTTAATATTCTTTACAATGACTGGAATTTGTCAGTTGAAAAAAGTAATATAGGAGCTGATTATTAAATTTTAAATTACAAAAAACCCCTTGCAAATCAATAATTCACAAGGGTTTTGCGGAGAGACGGGGATTCGAACCCCGGCGACAGTTACCCGTCGACAGATTAGCAATCTGCTCCATTACCACTCTGGCACCTCTCCAAAATGAGTTCAAATTTAAGTTTTCAATTCAATTTGAAAAAATATAATTAGATGTTTTTTGTTAGTTTTTTAATAAACTTATTCTCACTATAAAAAACCTTTCCAATAACCTTGATTGCAGTATACATTGGGATAGCTATTATCATTCCGCTGATTCCAAATAAAAAACCGCCAACTAGAATAATAATAAAAATTTCTAAGGGATGAGATTTTACTGAATTTGAAAAAATATACGGCTGACTAAAGAAATTATCAATTAGTTGAGCAATAATATAACCAATACTAATATAAATGGTTTTAGGAACGATAACAGAACTAAAATCAAGCCCCAAGTTACTTGTCATCGTTAGAAATGTCATTAATACTAGCCCTATAATTGGTCCGATATAAGGAATTAAATTTAATAATGCACATAAAAATGCAATTACAACAGCGTCTTCTACTTTGAAAATTAAAAGTAGTATTGTGTAAAAAACAAAAAGTATAGATATTTGAATTATTAATCCTCTAAAATATCTAGATAGTAAGTTTTTTATTACTGAAACTGATTTATTAGCTCTTTTTTGAACTTTTGTAGGAAATAGTAATATAACCCACTTTTCAATTTTTATGCTATCTCTTAGAAAGAAAAAAGTAATAAATAATACAGAAAGCACACCCATTGTAAAAGATCCAAGAACGCTTCCTACAGAATTTAGAATTTGAGGAATTGTTTCAATACTTGCTTTTGATAATGTATTAAAATCTATTAATGTATTGTCAAAATCTATGTTATAACTTGATAAATAAAAAGTTAATTCATCAAATAGTGCATTAACTTTTATTTCAAAATTATTAACGTTTAATAATGAGAGATTTTTACCCTGCTCTAAAACTATTGGAATAAGTAATGATATAATACCTACAAAAATCATTATTACAACTAGTAAAGTAAAAATGGAAGATAATGTATGGTTAAGTTTTAACTTTTCATTTACAAAATCAAAAACAGGTCTGAAAATTAATGATAGAATGGAGGCAATTATAATATATGCAATTACAACTTTTACTTGAGTTACTATATACAAAACTAAACCAATTCCAGAAAGGTATAAAAGGGTTTTTAAAATTGTAGATGTATAATCAACCTTATTCATAAGACAAATATATTACTTAATCATAGAAAATGCAGCACATGAGTATATTCCAGCAGTTTCTGCTCGAAGCCTATTTTTTCCTAAAGAAACTAATTTAAAATCATGATTTATCGCATTTTCAATTTCATTTTTTGTAAAATCTCCCTCTGGACCAATCATAATTAAATTTTTTTGGTTTTTTGAGAATGATTCAAATAATTTATTTTTTTCAACTTCTTCACATGTTGCCAATAGTTTAACTTTTTCATCCCGTGCTTTCATAAAACTATTAAAGTCTTGCATTTTGTTAAATTGGGGAAGTTTAAATTTATATGATTGCTTCATTGCTGAAATTAATATTCTAATACATCTGTCAAAATTTAAATTTTTTTTGACAGTTCTCTCACAAATAATGGGACTTATTTCGCTGACTCCAATTTCAGTGACTTTCTCTAAAAAATTTTCAAATCTACTTGGTAATTTTAAGACTGAAATTGCAATATGTAAATTCTCATTATCATTAACTTTGTCAAAATTCAATACTCTAAAATTGCATTTTTTGCTACTAGATTTTTCTAAAATTGTATTGAATTTTAAACCATTTCCATTTGTGAAAGTTAAGTAATCACCTTCTTTTTTTCTAAGAGATTTTAGAATGTGTTTTGATTCCTCAGGCTTTAAAGAAAACTCATTAATATTTTCTGATAAATCTTGTTTGAAAAATAGCTCACTCATATATCATATCTTGCTTTTGATTCAACATTATAGTTGGTAAATTTTTTTGCTCGATACTTTAAATATCCAACAATTGCTATCATTGCAGCATTATCTGTTGTATATTCTATTTTAGGAAAAAATAATTTAAATTTTTTTAATTCTCTGTTTGCAGATTCTCGAATTCTTGAATTTGCAGAAACACCTCCACCAAAAACAATATTTTTTATTCCGGTATTTTTGCTTGCTTGTATGATTTTATCTACTAATATTTTAGTAATTGTTTCTTGTAAAGAAGAACATATATTTTCTTTTTCTTCCTCAATAAATAATTTATCACTTGAACTTTTATCCTCAATAAATCGCTTAAAATTTGTTTTTAGACCACTAAAACTAAAGTCTAAGCCTGAAACTTTTGGTATACTAAATTTAAACTTTGTTGGATTGCCTTTTCTTGCAAATTCATCTATTTTTGGTCCGGCAGGATAATTTAATCCCATCATTTTTCCACATTTGTCATATGCTTCACCAATCGAATCATCTAATGTTTCTCCAATAATTTCCATTTCAAAATAATCTTTACATAATACTATTTGAGTATGGCCTCCGGAAATATTTACACCTAAAAAAGGAAAATTAGTTTTGTTTTCTGAATTATCTTTAATAAAATGAGCTAATAGATGAGCCTGCATATGATTAACTTCAATCAATGGGATATTCAATGAAAGTGAAAGTGATTTTGCAAAAGATGAACCAACCAATAAAGACCCAAGTAATCCCGGTCCTCTAGTATATGCTATAGCATCTAGATCTTTTTTGTCGATATTTGCTTCTGCTAGAGCTCTATCAACAACAGGAATTATATTTTTCTGATGAGCACGAGATGCTAGCTCAGGTACAACACCACCATATTTTTGATGAACTTCTTGGTTTGCAATGATATTTGATAGAATTTTAGTGTCAGATATTACTGCAGCAGATGTTTCATCACAAGAAGATTCAATGCCAAGGATGTTTATAGGCATATTTTTTGTTTTTTTGTAAATATAAAATATATCATATCAAAAATAGAAGTACCATATATAAAAAACATAAATTTAAATTAATAGGAATTTTCTTGTTTCTTGTTCTGTCTGTATTTATCATATATATTGAAAATAACATTCAGTCAATAATATCTAATAAGTTTTCTGAGAATAAATCCTACAACTTAAGTATAGATGATGTGGATTTTAGTCTTAGCGGAAAGTTTGCATTAAAAAATTTTTTAATACTTAACAAAAATAATGACTCTATTATCTACTCAGAAATACTTTCAGTTGATCCAATAAGTTTATCAAAAGCAATTTATGAAGAGGATTATAACTTTAGAAACATAAATTTTATAGATGGATTTGTAAATGTTAAGTATTTATTAGAATTATCAAATTTAAATACTGATTTAAAAATCAGTGATTCATTAATTTTTCCTTTACAAAACACTTTCATTAATAATGTAGAATTAAAGAATTTTAAAATAAGAGATGACAATAAACTTATTATTGATTTATTTAATATAGATCTAGATGATCTAGAAGTTTCTAATAATAATTTTAATCTTAATATAAGTGATATCAACTTTAAATATGGGGATTATTCAATTTCAAAATTAAATTCTAATGTCTCATTTAAAAATAATACTCTTTCGTTCAATGACTTTAATTTAAATTTAAATAATTCAAACTTTAACGGTGGATTTAACATATTTGATCCGTTTGATACTAATGATTTTAAAATATCTGGTTTTTTTGAAGAATCTACAGTTAATACATCAGATTTCATCTCAAATTCAAATCCTAAACTTTTTGATGTTCAATCCAATTTTTTAGTGGAAAATAATAAAGTGATTTTTAATAATATTCAAATTTCTGATAATGAAAATTACTTACAATCCTCTGTTGTTCTGTCTGATTTTGTAGATAATACTCCAAAATTAATTCAAATTTCATTTGATGAGTTTAATTCATCTTCACTTGAACTTGAAAGCGTTTTTCCAAATATTTTTGGTTCAATTCTTCCTTCATCTTTAAAATCAATTGGTTTATTTAAACTAAAAGGAGATTTATATTACACAGATGCGATGATTCAGTCATCATTTGATTTATCTACTAAAGACGGTAATGTTTTTTCCAACCTTCAACTTTCTGATTTTACTTTAATTGATAATGCAAAATATAATGGAGATTTTAAAGGATCAGATATTAATTTATCGAAGATAATTGGGCTTCCATTTTTAGGTAAATCCAATTTTGATTTTTCAATTAATGGTAGAGGTTTTACTCAAGAATTTTTAAATACGTCAATTGAGGGTAATATTTTTGATGTAGATATCAATGATTATAAATATGAGGATATCATTATTTCAGGAAATGTAAATAATAAAATATTTGATGGATATCTCTCAGTAAATGATGAAAATTTAGAAATGAATTTTTCAGGATTAGTAAATTTTACTGATGATATTATTGATTTTGATTTTACTACAAATATTGAAAAGTCAAATTTATTTCAATTAAAATTATCTAAACTAACAAACACAAGTCTTTCAGGACTAATAGTGACAAAATTAAGAGGTAATGATTTTGAAAACTTAATAGGTGATATAAGTTTTTCTAATTTTAAATATGAAACTGATGAAATTGAATATAATTTTGAGGAATTAATTGCTCAAAGTAGAATTAATAATGATAGAAGATTCTTTAATATAATTTCTGAAGATGTGGTTGACGGTATTATTATTGGAGGGTTGGATTCTTTCGACTTAATAAAAACGATTT
>NTKN01000005.1 GCA_002457715.1 Cryomorphaceae bacterium MED-G14 | reverse complement strand
ATTTACAGTCTGTCCTCGTTGGCCGCTTGAGTATCTCCCCTAAAATCTGAGCCGATGGAGGGACTCGAACCCACGACCTGCTGATTACAAATCAGCTGCTCTAGCCAGCTGAGCTACATCGGCAATTTTAGCGATCGCAAATGTATTTATTTATTTTTTTCTAAAAAAAAAATATAGATTTTATTTTAGGTCTTTTCTCTCGGATGATTTAACATATAATCATTTAACATCTTGGGAATCTTAATTTTAGCATATATTTGAGTGGAAGCTAAAGAAGAATGGCCTAAAATTTCTTTAACAGCATTAATATCAGCCCCATTATTTATTAAATGTGTAGCAAATGTGTGTCTCAAAACATGAGGACTAATTTTATTTTTGGTTGATACGGAACTAAAATATTTTTTTACAATTCTGTAAACTGTTGATGGACTTATTATATTTCCATTTCTTGATTGAAAGAAATAAATATTAGTTGGATTTTTCTTCATGTAAATTTTCATTTTATTTAGTAAAGTAGGGAGGACAGGGACTAATCTTTCTTTATTTCTTTTACCTAAAACTTTTATCAACCCTTTATCAAAAAAAATATTTTTACATTTTAAATTTATAATTTCATCACGACGCAAACCAGTTGAATATAGAATTTCAATTAATAAAAAATCCCGATAGTTTTTGTTAGAATTGTTTTTATTAAAAATTTTAAAAACTTTATCTAATTCTTTTTCATTAAAAGGAACTATAACTTTTTGTTCAATTTTTAAATTTTTGTGAGCTTTAAGAGGAGATTTTTTTAATTTATTTATCGAAATTAAAAAATTAAAGTATGATTTTAAAGACGTAGTTTTTCTGTTAATTGATCTTTTTGATAAACCGTTCTCTGATAGTTTTACAATCCACTTTCTAATATAGAAATAGTCTAATTTATCATTTAAAAAAACATTAAATGATTGAAGAAAAGATTGGAACTCAACCAAATCTTTTATATAAGCAACAACTGTATTTTTTGAATATTTTTTTTCTAATTCAATAAAGTTTTTAAAATCATTTAGATACATAACAATATTATCTAAACAAATTTAGTTCTTTTATTGGTTCTCTTTATCTATTAGCTTTTGGATGTGGGCTGCCTTGATAAATTTATTTCTGTTTTTAACAGAGGGTTTAGTGTAGGCTTGTCTTTCTCTTAATGATTTAAGGGCGCCAGTTTTATCAAACTTTCTTTTAAATCTTTTAAGGGCTTTGTCTATACTTTCTCCTTCTTTAACAGGTATAATTAGCATTTGAATTAATTTAGATTCGCAAATCTATAAATAAAAATGAAAAAAAATATTATTTAGATAATATTTTTCTTGAAATTACTAGTTTTTGTATTTCACTAGTTCCCTCACCAATGGTACAAAGTTTTGAGTCTCTGAGATATTTTTCTACCGGAAAATCTTTGATATATCCATAACCTCCAAAAATTTGAACTGCATCATTTGATACTTTAACACATAATTCAGATGAAAATAGTTTACACATGGCACTTTCGAGTGTTACAGGTTTTGAGTTATTTATTTTATCTGAGGCACTTCGAATAAGTAAATCAGCTGCTTCAATTTCAGTTGCCATTTCAGCAAGCTTAAATGAAATAGCTTGAAATGAACTTATAGTTTTACCAAACTGAATTCTTTCATTTGAATATTTAAGCGCTGCCTCGTAGGCTCCTTTTGCAATCCCTAATGAAAGAGCTGCAATTGAGATTCTTCCGCCGTCAAGAATTCTCATAGATTGTTTAAAACCGGAACCAACTTCACCTAGTCTGTTAGAATCATCTATTATACAATCCTGAAAAATCATTTCTGCTGTTTCTGATGCTCTCATTCCAAGTTTATTTTCCTTCTTACCAGATTCAAATCCTCGACTCCCTCTTTCAATAACGAAAGCAGTGGTGTTATTTTTTTCCCCTACTGGGCCTGTTCTGAAAATTACAACCGCTATGTCACCAGACTTACCATGGGTTATAAAGTTTTTTGTACCATTTAAAACCCACTTGTTTCCTTTTTTTACAGCAGTTGATGCCATTTTACTTGCATCTGATCCAGTGTTTGGTTCTGTTAAACCCCATGCACCTATATATTTTCCAGTAGCCAATCCTGGGAGCCATTTATTTCTTTGATCTTCATTTCCAAATTTAAATATGTGATTTGCACAAAGTGAATTATGTGCAGCAATTGATAAACCAATGGAAGGATCAATTTTAGATATTTCTACAATTGAACTTACATATTCGTGATAGCCCAGTCCAGAACCACCATAATTTTCTGGGACTAGCATGCCCATAAAACCATACTCACCTGCCTTGTGTAAAACTTCTTTGGGAAAATGTTGGTTTTCGTCCCAGTCCATCACGTAGGGTTTAATATATTGAAGAGAAAAGTCCATAGCACTTTCTTTTATCAAACTAATTGAATCTTCATTATAACTATGGTTTATTTTGGTTTGGTTATTATTCATATTTTTCATAAAAACAAAAAAAATGCCAAATTCTTATTTATTAATAACGTTTAAATATTTTTTTAATTGATCTTTTACAATTGGAAATAAAAAGAATAATCCAATCATGTTTGGAAATACCATTGCAAAAATCATAGCATCAGAAAAAGCCCAAATAGAATTCATACTTGCTGCTGAACCTATAATAATAAAAGTTAAAAAAGTTAATTTGTATGCTAAATCTGCAACTTTCCCTCTACCAAATAAAAACTTCCAAGACTGAATTCCATAGTAAGACCATGAAATCATAGTTGAAACAGCAAACAATACAATTGCAGTAGTTAAAAACACATCAGAATAAGGAATATATTCTGCAAAAGCTCTAGCTGTTATTTCAGGACCTTCAAATGCCTCACCTTGTATATAAATACTTCCTAAGCCATCCCCACCATAATCAAAATATCCTCCAAAATTAAAAATAATTATTACAAGAGCAGTCATCGTACATATTACGACAGTATCAATAAATGGTTCTAATAATGCAACAAGTCCTTCAGATGCCGCATACTTGGTTTTTACGGCAGAATGTGCTATTGAAGCTGAGCCAGCTCCAGCTTCATTAGAAAATGCTGCTCTTCTAAACCCAACCATTAATACTCCAATTACACCTCCAACTCCTATTGCACTAGGATTAAATGCTTCCGTAATTATTAACGAAATAGCATCATCAATAAGAGAGAAATTAATTGAAATAATATAAACACATGCTATTATATAAAGTACAGCCATAAATGGCACAACTTTTTCAGTTACGGATGCAATTCTTTTTATTCCGCCAATTATTATTAAACCAACAATAATTGCCATAACAAGTCCTATGATAGCTCCAGCACTCGTACTCTCAAGGCCAATTAATTGTTTTATTGCTAGTGTCGCTGTATTTGATTGTGCAGCGTTGCCTCCACCAAACGAACCACCAATACAACAAACAGCAAAAATAACTGCAGAGATCTTTCCTAAAATTTCAAAACCCCTCTCTTTCAAACCCTTTTTTAGATAATACATTGGTCCGCCATAAACTATTCCATTTTTATCAACATCTCTATAATGAACTCCTAACGTACACTCGACAAATTTTGTTGACATCCCAAGTAATCCACAAATAATCATCCAAAATGTAGCTCCCGGGCCCCCGAGAGCAATTGCTAAAGCAACACCAGCAATATTACCATTTCCAACAGTTCCAGAAACAGCAGTTGCCAAGGCTTGGAAATGCGAAACCTCACCATCATCAGTTTTGTTATTCTCTTTTTCAATATCATCATACTTTCCTCTAACAACATTGATTGAAATCAAAAAATATTTAATATTTGGAAAACCAAAATATAAGGTAAAAAATAATGCACTACCAACAAGAAGGTATATTACAAAAGGGTTATCTCCAATCGAAAAAAAAACTAATTCATTAAAAAAATCAGAAATTGGCTGAAATGCCTCATCAATTTTTTGGTCTAAACCTTTTTCCTGTGAAAAAACAGGCAATGTAAAAAGACTAAAAAAACTGAGGAGAAATATTTTTTTCATAAATGATAATTTGATTAAATGATCATAAGTCAAAAACTGAAGATCTTTTCGAATATACTATATCTTTAAGTCTCATCCAAAAAGCTAGAACTAGATATATAAAAAATCCTATACCAAGTCCAAAAAAACTACTATATATAAAGGCTAGTCTAACGTGCTTTGATTTAATTCCTAAAAAATCTGCTAATCTTGAGCAAACTCTGAAGCCATATTTCTCTAATCTATATCTTAAACTATTCATTTACTTCAAAACCACATTCAACCCATTTTAAAAAACCACCATCAAGATTAAAGACATTATTAAAACCAAATTCTTTCATTATCTTACATGCCGCATAACTTCTTTTACCTGATCTACAATAAACATAATAATTTTCATCCTTTGAACTTTTTTCCAAAAACTTCATAAATTCCATTGATTTATAAAAATCTATATTTATGGAATTATAAATATATCCTTCATTAAATTCTTCATGAGTTCTTACATCTAAACATATATTTTTTGAGCTTGACTCTTTATTTGTTTTCCAATCTTGGATATTCAAATTCATTATTTAAAAATTTAAGTCTGTTAAATTAAGTATTAAAACTTTTTTCAGTGGTTTTTTTTTAAAAAAAGTTTCTATATTTGAGATATGAATAACAGTTTTAAATTTTGGTGGCACTTATTAAAGTTTAAGCTCCTGTCGCTATAAGTTTAAAATTTTAAAATATTTAAGGCTTGTCATTGCGACAAGCCTTTTTTTATTATATGAGGTTTAAATTAAATGAAAATAGAAAAGAAGTAATTACAGATACATTAACACCTGTAAGTATTTATTTAAAGATAAGAGACAATTATGCAAATTCTATATTACTAGAAAGCAGTGATTACAGCTCAAAAGATAATAGTTACGCTTATATATGCTTCAAACCAATAGCAAAATTTCAGGTAGAAAATAATAATATTATAACAAAATATCCTGATAAAGAATCTATCACAGAAGTAATTAATGATAATGAATCGGTTTTAGAAAAACTTAATGAATTCATTGGTTCGTTTGAATTTTCCACTGAATTTAAAAATGATAAATTCCAGAGCAAAGGAATTTACGGGTATATGAGTTATGATTCAATTAACTACTTCGAAAATATTAAACTCCAAAATGAAAATTATGGAGATAGTATACCTGAAATACTATACTGTTTATATGAAAATATTATCGTTGTAAATACTTTTAATAATCATTCAACAATTATTTCTTTTTCAAATGATAATGATGAAATAAATAAGATTGAAAAATTAATATTTAATAAAGCTATTTCTAATTTCAATTTTAAAAAAATTGGAGATATTAAATCAAATCTAACTGATAAAGAATTTATAAAACTGGCTAAAAACGGTATTTCTCATTGTATGCGAGGGGATGTATTTCAAATAGTTTTGTCAAGAAAATTTGTACAACCCTTTCAAGGTGATGATTTTAATGTTTACAGAAATTTAAGATCTATAAATCCATCACCATATCTATTTTATTTTGACTATGGTAAATTTAAAATCTTTGGAAGTTCACCTGAAGCTCAATTAGTTATTACTAATCAAAAGGCAGAAATTCATCCTATTGCAGGAACATTTAAGAGAACAGGAGATGATAATTTTGATAGAGAAAAAGCTAAGGAATTATTAAAGGATGATAAAGAAAATAGTGAACACATGATGCTTGTGGATCTTGCAAGAAATGATTTAAGTAGATCATGTAAAGATGTTGTTGTGGAAAAAGACAGAGAAATTCAGTTTTACTCTCATGTAATTCATTTGGTATCAAAGGTTACAGGTACTCTTAAATCAAAATCTAAGGAAATAATTGGTAATACATTTCCAGCTGGAACTTTGACAGGTGCACCTAAGTACAAAGCAATGGAATTAATAAATCACTATGAGACATCAAAAAGACAATTCTATGGTGGAGCAATTGGAATGATTGATACTGAAGGGAACTTTAACCATGCAATTATTATAAGATCATTTTTATCAAAAAACCAATCATTGTATTTTCAAGCTGGTGCTGGAGTAGTCTCGAAATCTGTTCCAAAAAATGAATTAAATGAAGTATACAATAAAGTTGGAGCATTAATGAAATCAATTGAAAAAGCAGAATTAAAATGAAAAATAAAATTTTAGTTATTGATAATTACGACTCATTTACTTACAATCTAGTACACTATCTGGAGGATTTAGATTGTAAAGTTGAAGTATTTAGAAATGATATGATTGACATTAATCATGTTAATAATTTTGACAAAATTTTATTATCACCAGGACCAGGAATTCCTGATGAAGCTGGATTATTAAAATCAATCATATCTAATTATTATAAAACAAAAAATTTTTTGGGAGTATGCCTTGGACATCAAGCAATAGCAGAAACATTAGGCTGTGATTTATTGAACTTAGATAATGTTTTTCATGGAATTTCAACTGAAATTAAAGTTGTGAAGGATGATGTTCTTTTTACATCAATTCCCAAGACTCTCAAAGTAGGCAGATACCATTCTTGGGTAGTTAAAGAGTTAAATGATGAATTTGAACTTTTAGCTCATGATTATGATGAAAATGTAATGGCATTTAAACATAAAAAATTTAAGTTGTGGGGTGTTCAATTTCATCCTGAATCTATTCTTACTGAACACGGTAAAATACTTTTAAAAAATTGGGTTAATACATGATGAAAAATTTGTTAGAAAAACTTTTTGAAAATGAGACTCTTACATATGATGAGTCAAAATCTGTTTTGTTAGAAATTTCTACAAAAAAATATGATGATTCATTAATTGCTTCATTTTTGACGGTATACAAAATGAGAATGCCTTGTGTTGAAGAAATTGAAGGATTTAGAGATGCATTATTTGACCTATGTCTTAAAATTGATTTTGATGAATTAAATTCAATAGATTTATGCGGAACAGGTGGAGATGGAAAAAATACTTTCAATATTTCAACTATTTCATCATTTATAGTAGCTGGAGCTGGATATACAGTAACTAAACATGGCAACTATGGTGTTTCTTCAGGATGTGGCTCTAGTAATGTATTAGAGTTTCTAGGTATTAAATTTTCAAATGATTATGATTTTTTAAGAAAATGTATTGATAAATCTAATATCACTTTTTTACATGCTCCACTATTTCATCCTGCAATGAAAAATGTTGCTCCAGTAAGAAGAAGTCTAGGTTTTAAAACTTTTTTTAATGTATTGGGACCACTTGTTAACCCGTGTCAACCAAAAAATCAAATAACTGGTGTATATAGCTTAGACCTGGCAAGATTATATGGTCATATTTTTAGAAATACAGATAAAAACTTCTCTGTATTATATTCTCTGGATGGATATGATGAAGTATCATTGACCAATGAATTTAAATTAATCAATAACAATAGTGAACAAATTTTAGACTCTAGTTATTTTAACTTAAAAAAATTAAAACAAAATCAAATCGAGGGAGGTTATGATATAGCCAGCTCAGCAAAAATTTTTATGGATGTTTTGAATGATAATTGTACAGAAGCGCAAAAAAATGTTATCCTAGCTAATGCTGCATTAGCAATAAAAACTATATCATCAAAAAATATAACAGAGTGTTTAAGTATTGCTAGGGAATCACTGGAAAGCAAAAAAGGTCTCAATTCATTTAATAAACTTTTAAGCATAAGTAAATGAATATTTTAGATAAAATAGTTGAGAGAAAAATGGCCGAGGTAAATCAGCTAAAAAACTTACAATCTTATTCATCTCTTGAGAAAAGCGATTATTTTGGTATACCTACAAAAAGCCTTTCAAAAAATATCTTGCAAAACCAAATCTCAATAATTGCTGAACATAAAAGAAAATCTCCTTCCAAGAAAGAAATTAATTTTACTTCAAAAACTAAAGACATCGTTTCAGGATATGAAAAACATGGCGCAGTAGGTATTTCGGTTTTAACAGATATGTATTTTTTTGGTGGGTCAAAAAAAGATTTAAAAATTGTTAAAGAGTCCTGTAATATTCCATTGTTGAGAAAGGATTTTATTATTGATGAGTTTCAAATCATTGAGTCTCGATCGATTGGTGCCGATGCAATTTTACTTATAGCAGCTATACTAACTAAAAAGCAAATTTCTAATTTTTCAAGAATAGCTAAAGAATTAGGATTAAATGTATTAACTGAAATTCATTCAATTGATGAATTGCAAAAATGTGATTTAAAAAACATTGATATAATAGGTGTAAATAATAGAGATTTAAAAAGTTTTCAAGTTGATATTAATAACAGTATAAAGATATCTAAACATATACCATCCGAAATAGTTAAAATCTCAGAAAGTGGTATTGAAAATCCAAGAGACATTAAAAACTTAATGAATGAAGGTTTTGATGGTTTTTTAATTGGAGAAAGATTTATGAAATCTGAAAATCCAGGAGCGAGTTTAAAAAAATTTATAGAAGAAACGAAATGATTATCAAAGTCTGTGGTTTAAATAATGGTGACAATATAAATCAATTAATGAAACTTGATTTAGATTTCATGGGAATAATTTTCTATAAAAAATCATCTAGATTCTTTAGTTCTGCTGTTCTACCAAAATCAGAAAAAAAATATGTTGCTGTTTTTGTTGATGAATCGTTAGATGTTATTAAAGAATTAATCAATATATATCAATTTGAATATGTGCAATTACATGGCAATGAAGATGAGGAATTTTGTAATGAACTTAGTAATTTATGTCATGTTATTAAAGCTTTCAGAATTGATAATAGATTTGATCTAAATGACATTGAGAAATATAGTAAATATTGTAAATACTTTCTTTTTGATACTTTCACTGAATATTATGGTGGATCAGGAAAAAAATTTAACTGGGACCTACTTTTGAATTACAATCATAAAAAAGATTTTATTCTTAGTGGTGGAATTAATTCAGAATTAATTAGTAGTATAAAAAAACTAAAGAATCAATTACCAAATTTAATTGGTGTTGATCTTAATTCTAAATTTGAAATTAAACCAGGTTTAAAAGATATTAATAAAGTAAAAAAATTTATAAAATCAATAAAAAAATGAAAACACATAATGTAGATTCAAAAGGTTTTTATGGTGAGTTTGGCGGAGCATTTATACCAGAAATGCTGTATCCTAATATTGAAGAATTAAGAAATAATTATTTAAAAATTTCTTCTTCAAAAAGTTTTAAAAATGAATTTAATAAACTTTTAAAGGACTACGTTGGAAGACCTACTCCACTGTACTTTGCAAAAAGATTATCAGAAAAATATAATACTAAAATATATCTTAAAAGAGAGGATTTATGTCATACTGGAGCACACAAAATAAATAATACTATTGGGCAAATTTTACTAGCCAAAAAACTTGAAAAAAAAAGAATTATTGCAGAAACTGGAGCTGGTCAGCATGGTGTCGCAACTGCAACAGTTTGTGCATTAATGGGTATTAAATGTATTATATATATGGGTGAAGTTGATATTAAAAGACAGGCGCCAAACGTGGCTAGAATGAAAATGTTAGGTGCTGAAGTTAGACCTGCAACCTCTGGCAGTAAAACCCTTAAAGACGCAACTAATGAAGCTATCAGGGATTGGATCAATAATCCAGTAAATACTCACTATATAATTGGATCTGTAGTAGGACCTCATCCATATCCAGACATGGTTGCTAGATTTCAATCTGTTATTGGTGAAGAAACTATAAATCAGCTTCAGGAAATTGAAAATAAGTCTACACCAGATTATGTTATAGCTTGTGTTGGTGGAGGAAGTAATGCAGCTGGACTTTTTTATCCATTTCTAGACAATTATGATGTTAAAATAATTTGTGTTGAAGCAGCAGGTAAGGGAATAGATACAGGAGAAAGTGCAGCTACCTCCATTTTAGGTAAGACAGGTATTATTCATGGTTCGAAAACCTTATTAATGCAATCAAATGATGGACAAATAACAGAACCCTATTCAATTTCAGCTGGTCTAGACTACCCAGGTATTGGTCCAATGCATGCAAACTTATTTGAGTCAAAAAGAGGAGAATTTATTTCAATTAATGATCAAGATGCTATGAAATGGGGACTGATTTTATCTCAAACTGAGGGTATAATTCCAGCAATAGAAACATCACACGCTTTTGCAGTTTTAGACAAGAAAAAATTTAAACCTAATGATACAATAGTATTTAACTGTTCAGGAAGAGGAGATAAAGACTTAGATACATATATTGAATATTTTAAATTGTGATTTATGAATAGAATTAATGAGACATTTATAAATAAAAAAAATATTTTATCAATTTACTTTACGGCAGGTTTCCCAAAATTACAGGACACAATGACTATTATCAAAGAACTCGACAACTCAGGTGTTGATATGATTGAAATTGGTTTACCATTTAGTGATCCATTAGCTGATGGACCCACTATTCAAGAAAGTTCAACGATAGCATTATCAAATGGTATGAATACAAATATTTTGTTTGAACAAATGAAAGATCTAAGATCAGTTACTGAATTGCCTGTAATAATAATGGGATATTTAAATCCCATAATCCAGTTTGGAATTGAAGAGTTTTGTTTAAAATGTAAAGAATGTCAAATTGATGGATTGATTATTCCTGATTTACCAGTAGATATTTATCATGATCAGTATCAAAGTATTTTTAAAAAATATAATTTACAAAATATGTTCTTAATTACACCTCAAACATCTGAGGAAAGAATCCGATTTATTGATGAAATTTCTGAAGGTTTTATTTATATGGTAAGTAGTTTTAGTACTACTGGTGCACAAGAAATATTTGGAGATGAAACTGTAAATTATTTTAAAAGAATTAATAAAATGAATTTGAAAGCCCCATTATTAGTTGGCTTTGGAATTAGTAATCAAGAAACATGTAGAGTTGCAACTGAAAATAGTGATGGAGTAATTATAGGATCAGCTTATATTAATTCTTTAAAGAGCGGTGGTATAAAAGCAACTAAAAAGTTTATTGAGGATTTGAGATAAAATTATCTAATAAAAACTGGACTATTGGCATTTTCAGTATGTTCATCACTAAAAGTGTAGCCTGCAGAATTAAATGACAATATTTCCTCATATTTTGTGATATTATTATCAACTAAATATCTAACCATTAGTCCCCGTGCTTTTTTTGCATAGATAGAAATTACTTTTAGTTTACCATTTTTAAAATCTTTAAAAACAGGAGATATTATATTACAGTCAATAATTTTCTTGTTAATAGCATTAAAATATTCATTACTTGCCAAGTTTAGAATTATAGAATCTTCTTCAAGCTCATCAAAAAGTTCTTTAGTAATAGAATCTGCCCAAAAATCATAAAGATTTTTTGATCCATTCACCGTAAGTTTTGTACCCATTTCCAAACGATATGGTTGAATGAGATCTAAGGGTTTTAGCATTCCATACAAACCAGAAAGTATCCTTAACTGATTCTGAAGTGTATTAACCTTATCTACAGTTAATGATTTTGCATCTATCCCATCATAAACATCACCATTAAAAGCAAATAAAGCTGGCCTTGAATTATTATTGTTGTGTTCTAAATTAAATTCATTATTTCTTCTCCAATTTAAATCCGCAAGTTTTTCAGAAATATTTTGTAAATTTTTTAAGTCAGAAGGTGATTTTTCTTTTAATACACTATTAATAACTTCTGCTTGTTTTAAAAATTTAGGTTGTGAACAACTAAAAGCCTCTATTTCACTTTTAAAATCTAGAGACTTGGCAGGTGATATTAAAATTTTCATACTTAAAATTAATTATTTTTTGAATAATTTTTCCACTTTTCTAAACATAAACTAATATCTTCAGGCAACTGACTTTCAAACTTCATTTGTTTATTTGTTCGAGGATGATTAAAACCTAGTGATTGAGCATGAAGAGCTTGCCTTGGAAGTATTTTAAAACAATTTTCTACAAACTGTTTATACTTAGTAAATATTGTTCCTTTAATTATTTTATTTCCACCATACCTTTCGTCATTAAATATAGGATTACCCAAGTATTTCATATGAGCTCTAATCTGATGTGTTCTACCAGTCTCTAACTGACATTCTATTAGACTCACATAGTTAAAGTCCTGTAATACTCTGTAGTGGGTTATAGCTCTTTTACCATAATTTTCATCCTCAGTGACAGACATTATCATTCTGTTTTTTTTATCTCTTGATAAATAATTATCAACTGTTCCATGATTTTCAGTAAAACTTCCCCATGTTAGAGCTATGTATTTTCTTTCAGTTTGCTTTAAAAAAAATTGTTCTGATAAGTTTCTCATAGCAATTTCAGTTTTAGCTACGACTAATAACCCGCTTGTATCTTTATCAATTCTATGAACTAAACCTGGTCTTCCACTACTGTTTTCAGGTAATTCATTAACGTGATATAAAACACCATTTAAAAGTGTTCCAGTATAGTTTCCATGGCCAGGATGAACCACTAAATTTGGTGGCTTATTGACAACTAAGACATCTTTATCTTCAAAAATAATTTCAAATTCTATCTTTTCTGGTTCAAGAAGATTTTCATAAGGTGGATGTGTAAACATTACTTTTACTTCATCACCTGGTTTTACTTTATAGTTTTGTTTAACAGGATTATCATTTGCGTAAATAAATCCATTTTTTGCAGCTATTTGGATTTTATTTCTTGATGCATTTTCAATTCTGTTGATTAAAAATTTATCAATCCTCAATGGTTCTTGCCCTTTATCTACTTTGAAGGAAAAGTGCTCATATAGTTCGTCATTTAATTGAGATTCTTGCAAATACTACTTATTTAAACCATTACCTAAAACAAAATCAATTTTTGATTTTTTTGGAATTATATCTCCTTGCTTTAATTCATTTTCTAAGTACAAAACTTTTAGAACCATATCTTTTCCAATATTATCTTCATAAGAAATATTACCTAATTCTAAATCTAAAGCCAAAAGTGTAGACTCGGCATTTCTTTTTGTGAGCTGAATTAAGTTTGGAAGAATAACATTACCATAACTAGTTGGATTTATTGTTAAATAAATTTTTCTGTTCTTTTTGACATTTTTATTAGATTTTGGAATTTGATCCAACACTGTATTTTTATCGAAATCAGGGTTAAAAAAAGATGAATCTATAACTTCATATCTCAACTTATTTTCTACCACAATTTTTTCTACATCAGATAATTGTAGTCCAATCAAATTTGGTACTGATATTTTACTCGTTTGTTTGGTGTAAAAAAATAAAAAAATAATAGAAAATAACACTACTAAAGAAAATATAATAACAGCAATAAAAACTTGCTTTATAAATATTTTACTGTAAAGGAATTTCATAAAAAATTGAAAAACAAATATATATAAATAAGTATCTTTAATTTGCTAAAATTTTAATATTCGTGAAAAAAAATATTGCAGTTATAATGGGTGGATACTCACTAGAACATAATATCTCACTTAACAGTGGAGCTTTTGTCATGAGAACAATTAACTATGAACTGTATAATGTTTTTAAAATAGTAATATCAAAAGAAAAATGGATTTATATAAATGAGTATAATAATGAATTTAATGTTAATAAAGATGACTTTACTGTTAACGTAAATGGAAATGTAATAAGTTTTGATTCAGTATTCATTATTATTCACGGTGATCCAGGTGAAAATGGTATACTACAAAAGTATTTTGAAGAATTAAAAATTCCATTTACTGGACCTAATTCAAAAACAGCTGAATTAACATTCAATAAAAAGAAATGTATTGACTTTGTTAGTGCCCATTCTATCAATACTGCAAAATCTTTTTTACTAGAAAAGGATAAAAGTTATGATTTATATAAAATAATCAACAAACTAAATTTTCCAATGTTTGTTAAAGCTAACAATTCTGGAAGTAGTTATGGAGTTTACAAAGCTTATAATAAAGATGAATTAAACAAATTCATTGTTGATATATTTAAAATTGATAATGAAATTATTATAGAAAGATTTATTGATGGCAGAGAATTTTCTATAGGCGTAACAAATTTTGATAAAGAAATAAAAGTATTAGCTGTTTCTGAATTAATATCTGAGAATGATTTTTTTGATTATGAAGCTAAATATGAAGGTAAACATAAAGAAGTAACACCGGCAAATATTAATTTAGATTTAGAAAATAAATTAAAAAAAGAAGCAAAAAAGATATATGAAATATTAAAACTATCTGGATTTTCAAGAATTGATTTTATAGTAGAGAACCAATTACCTTATTTTCTTGAAATAAATACAATTCCAGGAATGACTGAACATAGTATATTTCCCAAACAATTAAGATTGAATAATTTAAATATGACAGAATTATTTACTGAAATAATACAAAACACTTTGAAATAATTTAAATTTGATTGAATGAAAAAAGCAATATTTCCAGGGACATTTGATCCATTTACATTGGGTCATTTGGATATTTTAAACAGGAGTAAACTAATTTTCGATGAAATAATAATTGGCATTGGAATTAATGGAGACAAAAGAACTATGTTTAATATTGATCAAAGAATTGATATGATTGAAAGTATTGTTAAGGATAACCCTAAAGTTTCAGTTCAAAGTTATGATGGATTAACTATTGATTTTTGTAAAAAGGTTGGAGCAAATTTTATTGTTAGAGGTGTTAGAAATAATGGTGATTTTGAATTTGAAAAAGCAATTGCTAGAACTAATAGAATGCTTTCAGAAATTGAAACAATTTTTTTATTAACGTCAGCAAAATCCTCATTTATAAGTAGTTCAATTGTAAGAGAACTTATAAGTAATAATGGTGAATACAATAAACTAGTCCCAAATAGTATTTCTAAAATTCTTTCAAATAATCATCTAAAATAATTGAAATATTTTTAAAAGTTTTTTCCTTAATTTTTTTTACTTGTTTGAGATTTTTCCACTTTACAGATTTAATTCCTTCATCTATTTGGGGCGTTAAATCTCCTTCATAATTTGAGTTCATTAAATACCAAGTAGTTTCTTTTAGATAATATTTTTTATTATTTCTTACAAGATGAAATGATGTTCTAAAAAATTTATTTATAACTAATTCTTTAACTCCAGTTTCTTCTTTAACTTCCCTCAAAGCAGTTTGTTTTTTTGTTTCACCTTTGTCAGATTTTCCCTTTGGTAAATCCCATTTTCCTCTCCTAAATATGAATAATATTTCACTTTTTTTATTTTTAACTATACCTCCAGAAGCATGAATAGTTTTAATTTTTGATTTAAACTTTTTGATTAAATCTTTCTTCTTTGGGAAAAAAAGATAAATCTTTTTGTGTTTTCTTAATTTTTTTAAAATTTCATCAATTTCTAAGCTAGACAACAAAAAAGTATTTTCATTACTTAAATATTTTGCTTTAGATGTTAAAACAATTGGAAGTCGATTAGCAAAAACTTTATACATTTGTGATGTGATTTTATGTGATCAAACAGCAACAGAAACTTCAAAAAGACTATTACAAATTAATGCAATAAAATTGAATCCAAAAAATCCATTTGTTTGGGCTTCAGGAATAAAATCACCTATTTATTGTGATAACAGATTAATTTTATCTGATATAGAAACTAGGAAATATATTTGTAATGAGCTATGTAAATTAATTAAAAAAGAGTTTGAAAATATTGATGTTATTGCTGGTGTTGCTACAGGTGCAATTGGTATTGGTATGTTAGTAGCTAACCAATTGAATAAACCATTTATTTATGTTAGATCAAGTAAAAAAGATCATGGCAGAAAAAATGATATTGAGGGAAGTTTTTATGAATCACAAAAAGTTTTAGTTATTGAAGATCTCATAAGTACTGGAATGAGTAGCCTAAAAGCTTGTAATTCAATAATTACAAATAATTTAGATTTAGTTGGTCTTACTAGTATATTTACATACGGATTTGATGAGGCTATAAACAACTTTAATAATAAAAAAATTACAAATTATTCTCTGAGTTCATATAACTATCTTATTGAAGAGGCAGTAAATCTTGACTATGCTAGCGGTAATGATTTAGAAATGCTTAAGAAGTGGAGAGAAAACCCCAAAGAATGGAATTATTAAAATGAGAATTAGCAAAAAAACAAATAATCTAAATTTTACTTGTGATAAAATCTATAACTACATTTCTGATATAAATAATTATGAACTAATTCTAGGGGACGAAATAAAAGATTTTAAAATTATTGATAATCAGATTTTTTGCGTTAAAATTGGAGGTTTACCTTCAATTGAATTAAAGCTTGAACCAAATGATAATGAAAAATCAATAAAACTTCTCTCATCAAACCCAAAAATGATTTTTCACTTTAGTTTTTTAGTAAAAAAAATTGATGAAAAAAATTCAGAAATTAATATAGAATTTAATGGAGAATTCTCTTCAATGATGGAAATGATAATTAAAAATCCCATAACTAAATTTACTGATGAAATTACAAAAAAAATTAGTCAAGTAGATTTCAATATATAAGTTTTATTTCCTGATTATTAAACTCTTTAATAATTCCATCAATATCAAGAATAAGCTCTCCTTTTTTATTTACACCAGAGATTTTAGCATCAAAAACTAAATTATTGACTTCAAATTTATTGATTGAATTCTTGCCAAACAGATAGTTTAAATAATTTAATTTTGTCTCAGAACTATTTATATTTTTTAACTCATTAGAAAAACTTTTAAATTTTTCTAAAAACAACTTATACAAAATATTCAAATCATATTTCTTATTCATAATTGATGACATAGAGGTTGCATTCATTAAATCGTTAAAATCAATTTGATTAACATTAATCCCAATTCCTATAATTATATCTTTAATCATCTTATTTTTTGAAAATGTTTCAATCAAAATTCCTGATATTTTTTTATTTTCTGCCAAAATGTCGTTTGGCCACTTTATTTTTAAATTTTTAATAAATAATGAATCTAAAATGTCAATAATATTTAAACTTACTAACATATTTATGTTAAACAGATCTTTAATATTAATATTTAAATCACTGAAATATAAAGAAATACACAAATTACTCCCTGGTTCACTAACCCAGGTATTTCCTCTTTGACCTTTACCTTCAGTTTGATTGAATGTTATCACACACAACTCTTTTTTAGAAAAAAAATCTCTATTTTTTTTTATATATTCATTAGTTGAATCGATGGCATTAAGTTTGATTAACTTCAACAGAATAAGATTTTAATGCAAAGTACAGATATTACTGTAACAAACATTGTCAAAGGTATAGAAAATGTTAAAGGTGAAAATATTTGTGTTTTAGATTTTACTGAGCTTGATAATGTTGTTTGCAAATACTTTGTTATTTGTGATTGTAAATCAAATACACAGGTAAATGCGATATCAAACTCTATAAAAAAAACATTGAGTAAAAATATTAGAGAAAAACCTTTTCAAACTGAAGGTCTTGAAAATAAAAACTGGGTATTGTTAGATTATGTTGACGTAGTAGTTCATATATTTAAAAAAGAATTTAGAGAAATATACAATCTTGAAGAATTGTGGTCTGATGCTAAAATAATTAGAATAGATAATTTAAATGAATAAAAAAAATAATATAAAGCAACCAAAAAATTCATCTTATTGGATGTATGGACTAATTATATCAATTTTTATAATTTTCACATACCTTGGTAATAGTGATAATTTTGGTGGAACCAAAAAAATTAATATTTCAGCTTTTGAAAAATACCTTAACGCAAGTGAAGTTTCAAAAATTACAATAATCAATAAGACCCTTGCTGAAGTAACACTGACAGATAATGCTTTACTAAATGAAGTACACAAAGATGTTTCTAAAAGTAATTTCCTAGGACAAAGAAACACTTATGGTCCTCACTACAGCTTCGAAGTAGGTGATTTAGAGTTATTTCAAAGAAGGCTTGAAGATGCCGAATCCAAGGGTATTTTATTTAATTATGAATTTAAAACTGTTGAAAGTAAATGGCTTGATGTATTGATTGGATTTCTCCCATTAATCATATTAATTGGACTATGGATATTTTTTATGAAAAGAATGTCAGGCGGAGGTGCAGGTGGTGGTTCTCAAATTTTTAGTATAGGTAAATCAAAGGCTAAACTATTTGATGAAAAAAGCGATATCAAAACTACTTTTAAAGATGTTGCAGGTTTAGAAGGTGCAAAAGAAGAAGTGAAGGAAATTGTTGACTTTTTAAAAAATCCTACAAAATACACAAAATTAGGTGGTAAAATACCCAAAGGAGCTTTACTAGTTGGTTTACCAGGGACTGGAAAAACTTTACTTGCTAAAGCAGTAGCAGGTGAGGCTAAAGTTCCATTTTTTTCATTGTCAGGATCAGACTTTGTTGAAATGTTTGTTGGTGTAGGAGCCTCCAGAGTCAGAGACCTCTTCAAACAAGCTAAAGATAAATCACCAGCAATTATTTTTATAGATGAAATAGATGCTATTGGTAGAGCTAGGGGTAAAAGTAATATAACTGGATCCAACGATGAAAGAGAAAATACATTAAACCAGTTATTAACTGAAATGGATGGTTTTGGTACGAACACAAATGTAATTGTTATGGCTGCCACTAACCGAGCAGATGTATTAGACAAAGCATTAATGAGAGCCGGTAGATTTGACAGACAAATATATGTTGATCTTCCTGATGTGAAGGAAAGAAAAGAAATCTTTGATGTTCATTTAAAACCACTAAAAAAATCAAAAGATTTAGATGTAGAATTTTTGTCAAAACAAACACCTGGGTTTTCTGGAGCAGATATTGCAAATGTTTGCAATGAAGCAGCATTAATTGCTGCAAGAAAATCCAAAAAATCGGTAGGTAAACAAGATTTTTTAGATGCAGTCGATAGAATTGTTGGAGGATTGGAAAAGAAAAATAAAATTATAAGTGCTAAGGAGAAAGAAACAATTGCCTTTCATGAAGCAGGACATGCTACTGTCAGTTGGATGCTCGAACATGCAGCTCCATTAGTCAAAGTTACAATAGTTCCAAGAGGAAAATCTTTAGGAGCTGCTTGGTATTTACCTGAGGAGAGACAAATTGTTAGTACTGAACAAATTTTAGATGAAATGTGTGCAGCTCTCGGTGGGAGAGCAGCTGAAAAGGTTATTTTTGACAAAATATCGACTGGCGCTTTAAGTGATTTAGAAAAAGTTACAAAACAAGCCAGGTCAATGGTAACTGTGTATGGTTTGAATGATAAGATTGGTAATTTAACTTATTACGATTCCACTGGTGAAAATGATTATAGTTTTACCAAACCATACAGTGACACAACTGCACAAGTCATTGATAAAGAAATTTCTAATATTATTGAAGCCCAATTTAAAAGAGCTATTTCTCTTTTAAAAAAGCATAAAAAAAAGTTAACTGAATTAGCTAATTATTTACTAGAAAAAGAAGTAATATTTAAAGAAGATTTGGTTCGAATTTTTGGTGAGAGACCTTTTCAAGAAATTAAAATAAAAAAGTAATATTTTAATAACCTTGCTTTTTGCTTTGTATAATTTATCTTTATACAAAACTTACTAGTTGAAAAATTTTATTAAATTCCTTCTTGGCAAGAATAAAAATCAACACAAAAATAAAAAAGCTGATGACGACTACAAGTATTTGCCAAGAAAAGATGAATTAATAGAAGAAAAATTCACTAAAAAATTTAGCGATAATGGAGGTAAATTTTTGTATGCATCTAATATTAAAGAATGTAACGATTTTTTCATCAAAATATTAGATGAAAATGATTGGAATAAAAAAAACATACTATGTTTTGATGAAAAAATTTTAAAGGATTTTGTGAATCCTGTCAAAGTGATTACAAATAAGTCGAATCTAAATTCAAATCTATTAATAACAAATTGTGAATTTTTAGTAGCAAAAGATGGAAGTATATTAGTTAGTGCCCATCAAATTAAATCATATAAAATTAAGGATATTCCAAGAAATATAATTGTCTTAGCTAAAACAAGTCAACTTTCTGAAACAGTTAGTAAGGGTCTTGAGGGTATTAGAATCAAATATTCAAATAATTTACCTTCTAACATTACTTCAATTAAAAATTTTAATTGTGGGGAAAATGAAAAATTAAATTTTCTTACCTATGGTACTAGCTCAAAAAATCTTTATTTAATTCTTCTTGAAGATTTATGAACAAGAAAAATTTTCTAAATAGAAGTTTAATTGCAATAATTTATTCATCCATATTTTTAATTTGTCTTTTCTATAATTCAACCTCATTTAGTATATTAGGTATTATTATAACTGTTTTAGTAATTCGTGAATTTTCAAGAATATGTAACCTTTCAATTGCAAAATCAATTCTTGGAATATTTATTTATTTTATTCTAATATATTTAAGTGAATATATAAGTAATTTTATCTTCATATTGATAGGTATTTCAATTTTGACTAATATTTATTTATTATTCAACCTAATTATGAATAAATCATTTAGATTTAAAAAAATACCTTCACTTTTACTTTTACTATTTCATATAACTCTGTCATTATTCTTTTTATTTCAATTACCAATTTTAAATAATTCATACGACCCAATATATATATTATTTTTATTGATCATAGTATGGACGTCAGATTCAGCGGGATATTTTTTTGGAATCAAATTTGGAAAAAGAAAATTAATGAAATCAATTTCACCAAAAAAAACAATTGAAGGTTTAATTGCAAGTTTATTTTTTTCGATGATTATTTCATTGATTTTTGGATATATTATAGAATATAAAAATTTAATCGAAATTGTTGTGATTGGGATATTTATTTCAGTTTTGGGTTCAATAGGAGATTTAATTGAGTCAAAATTTAAAAGACAGTCTGGAGTGAAGGATAGTGGAAATTTATTAAAAAGTCATGGAGGCTTATATGATAGATTAGATAGCCTTATATTTACCGCTCCGTTTATTTATCTTTTATATTTCTTAAACATTCTAAAATTTTAAAATGTTTCATAAAGAAGGACATAAAATTATAATACTCTTTCTGTCAGCTACTATCATTGATATTATCCTATTAGAGTACTTTTTTAATGATAGTTTGATTATTACTGTAATACAATTAATATTGTTAACTCTTTTAGTTTTAGTCCTTCAATTTTTTAGAAATCCTAAGAGGAATACTATAATTAATAACGATCATATTTTATCACCTGTAGATGGAAAAATTGTAATTATTGAAAAAGTTTTTGAAAAAGAATTTTTTAAAGATGAAAGGTTACAAGTTTCAATTTTTATGTCACCTTTAAACGTACATGTTACAAGATATCCTGTAAGTGGAAAAGTAATATTTAGTAAATATCATCCAGGAAAATACTTATTAGCATGGCTCCCTAAATCATCAGAAAAAAATGAAAGAACAACTATAGTTTTAGATACTAAAAAGTTTGGTAATATTTTATACAGGCAAATTGCTGGAGCTCTTGCAAGGAGAATTGTAAATTATGCAAAAGTTGACGAAATTATAAAACAAGGTGAAGATGCTGGGTTTATAAAATTTGGTTCTCGTGTTGATCTTTTTCTCCCTTTGGATTCAAATATTAAAGTGAAATTAAATGATAAAGTAAAAGGAGGTGAAAGTATTATAGCAACTTAGGATATTTTATCCAGTGTTTCTTTTATAATATCAATTTTCTTTAAAACATCATTCAATTTATCTCTTTCATTTTGAACAACTTTCTCTGGTGCATTATTAACAAACTTTTCGTTTGATAATTTCTTTTCTAATATTTTTTTGAATCCTAAATTATAATTTAAATCTTTATTAAGTTCAATAATATCATCATCAGAGTTCTCTTTATTAAAATCTATACCATATTTAAATTTTCCAATAACTATAGAACTTGATACGTTAGTTTCAACATCTTTGTATATTAACTTACAATTTGTTAATTTTTCAAAGACAGACGAAAGGCTTTCATTAATATTTTTATTCTGATGAAAAACCGATAATTCATCTTTAAAACCAAGATTGTTATGTTTTTTAAAATTTCTAACTTTAGAAACGACCAGAATTAGATCATCAAAATTCTGTAATAGAGTTGAGTCAATATCATTCTTTTTCGGCCATCTTAAATTCTCTGAAATTATATCTTGATTATTAATTTTCTCAAACAATTCTTCACTCAAAAATGGCATGAAAGGATGAATTAAAACTAAAATCTTATTAAAATAATATTTTATTACAATCGATGATTCTTCAGAAAGCTCTTCACCATACTTTGGCTTAACTATTTCAAGAAATACAGAACAAAAGTCATCCCAAACTAACTTATATATTATCATTAATGATTCTGAAATTTTAAAATTTTTAAAACAAGAGTCAATTTCATTTAATTTTAAATTTAACTTTGATTCGAACCATTTTATTGCCTCAATAGTTCTATCATTTTGTTTTAATTTGTCAGATACTTTAAAACTTTCAAATAATCTGAAAGCGTTCCATATTTTGTTTGTAAAATTTCTTCCTTGAACACACAATGATTCGTCAAACAGTAAATCATTTCCGGCAGGCGCAGAAAACAGCAATCCTATTCTAACACTATCAGCACCATATTTTTCAATTAATTCTATAGGATCTGGCGAATTACCAAGTTGCTTTGACATTTTTCTACGTTTATTATCTCTTACAATTCCTGTAAAATAAACATTTTCAAAGGGCTTCTTATTTCTTAAATATAAACCACTTACAACCATCCTAGCAATCCAGAAAAATATTATATCAGGACCAGTAACTACAGTTGATGTTGGGTAATAATAGGAAATATCATCATTATTTGGATTTCTTACACCATCAAAAACACTTATGGGCCATAACCATGATGAAAACCATGTGTCAAGCACATCATTTTCTTGAAAAATTTTTGTGTTTTCTGTATTAACTCCCATTTCATTAAACTTAGCAACAGCTTCATTTTTTGACTTTGCAACAACAAATTTTGATTTATTTTCATCAGAGTAAAACACAGGGATTCTGTGGCCCCAATACAATTGCCTTGAAATATTCCAATCTCTTACTTTTTCCATCCAGTGTTTATATGTATTTACATATTTTTTTGGGTAAAATTTAATATCATTATTAATCACAGCATCAAGAGCTGGTTTAGACAAAGATTTCATTTTCAAAAACCATTGAGTTGATAATTTTGGTTCAACAATGCAAGAAGTTCTTTCAGAGATTGAAACCTTATTTTTATATTTTTTTGTCTCTATTAATTGATTGTTTTTTTCTAATTCTTTAAGAATTTTTTTTCTAACTACAAACCTATCTAATCCATCATAATGAAGTCCATTTTTATTCAATGTGGCATCATCATTAAAAATGTCAATAATATCTAATTTATGTTTTAATCCAATTTTAAAGTCCATCTCGCTGTGTGCAGGTGTAACTTTTAGACATCCGGTTCCGAAATCTTTTTCAACAAATTCATCAAAAACTACAGGTATTATTCTGTTTACGATGGGAACTACTAGATTTTTACCTTTTAATTTTCGATATCTTTTATCTTTTGGATTAATTGCAACAGCAGTATCACCGAAAATAGTTTCAGGTCTAGTTGTTGCGACAATGATGTATTCTTCAGAATTTTCAATTTTATATTTTAGAAAATATAATTTTGATTCTTTTTCAATATATAAAACTTCTTCATTGGAAAGAGTTGTACGAGCTTCAGGGTCCCAATTAACTATTTTTTTGTCTCTATATATATATCCATCATTAAATAACTTAATAAACATGTCAATTACAGATTCTGATAAATCATCATCAAGTGTGAATTTAGTTCTATCCCAATCACATGAACATCCAATTCTTTTTAACTGGTCTAATATGATTCCACCATGTTTATTAGTCCAGTCCCATGCATGGTTAATAAATTCTGATCTTGATATTTCGTGTTTATTTATATTTCTTTCTTTTAACTTTTTAACAACTTTTGCTTCAGTTGCTATCGAAGCATGATCAGTGCCCGGAACCCAACAAGCATTCAATCCATCTAATCTAGCTTTTCGAATTAATATATCTTGAATTGTATTATTTAACATGTGACCCATATGTAAAATACCAGTTACATTTGGAGGAGGGATTACTATTGTGTAGGGGGATTTATTATTAGGATTTGAAGAGTAACTGCTACTATTCTTCCATTTTTCGAGCCACTTTAGCTCAACATCTCTAGACTTGTAAGTTTTTTCAGTACTCATCAATGAATTTAGGCAAAAGTAAGTAACTCAATAGATATTTAAAAGAGAACCTATTTTTTTGTATAAGAATTTTAAATAATTAATTTTAATAATAATTATTTAGTTATGCAATTAAAAATTTTATCAATTATATCTTTTTTAATATTTAGTTTTTCATTTTCCCAAGAGAACAAAGCTGAAATAAAATTTGATCAAAAAATTATTGATTATGGTGTTATTGAATATGATTCTGATGGCAAAAGAACATTTAAATTTACTAATGTTGGTGAAGCACCATTAATTTTTAACAGAATTTCCTCATCATGTGGGTGTACTGTGCCAAAAAGACCTGAAAAGCCTGTAGAACCAGGTAAATTTGGTGAAATTGAAGTTGAATATGATACAAAAAGAGTTGGAGTTTTTATTAAAGCAATAACAATTAACTCAAACGCAATCAATTCAAATATTGTGTTAAGAATTAAAGGAGAAGTTTTAGAAGAAGAAGAAGAAGAAGAAGAAGAAGAATTATAATTTGAAATACTCACTAAAAGATCTTAATTCTTTCGGAGTTGAATCCTATGCTTCAAATTTATTTTATATTAATTCTATTGAAGATTTTTCCGCTATTGACCCTGATATTAGAAAAAAAGATGTTATTATTCTTGGTGGAGGCACTAACATGCTTTTTAAGAGTTCGTTTATAGAAAGGCCGGTTTTTAAAATACAAATAAAAGGTATTGAAAAATACAAAGAAAATGAAAACGAGGTCTATGTATCCGTTGGTGCAGGTGTTAATTGGGATCATTTTGTTTTATGGTGCTTGGATAATAATTTTGGTGGCGTTGAAAATTTAATTTCAATTCCTGGTAATGTCGGAAGTGCTCCAATTCAAAACATTGGTGCATATGGCAAAGAAGTTAAAGATACAATAGTTAGCTGTGAGGGTATTTTTATAAAAAACTTAAAGAAAAAAACATTCACTAATTCTGAATGTAATTTTAATTACAGAACTTCAGTTTTTAAGGACAAATTAAAAAATTTATTCGCAATAACTAAAGTAAATTTTGTATTAAGTAAAAGTAATCATCAAATTTTTTCAGAATATGAATCAGTGAAATCATTATTGAAAAATCGTAAGATCACAAATCCTTCAATAATTGATATAGCTAATATCATTAAAGAAATAAGAGACTTTAAACTACCAAATTATAAAGTAATTGGAAACGCAGGAAGTTTTTTTAAAAATCCAATAATTAATAAAGAAAAATTTGAAAAATTAAAATTAAATTTCAAGCTTATTCCTAATTATTATATTGATGAAAGTAATGTAAAAATTCCAGCTGCTTGGTTAATTGAAGCTTGTGGTTATAAAAAAATAATATACAATAATGTAAGTGTACATTCAAATCAATCATTAGTAATTGTAAATTTAGGAAATGCCAAAGGAGTTGACATATACACATTCTCTCAAAATATTAAACAAAGTGTTTTAAAAAAATTTGATATATTGTTAGAGGAGGAAGTTAATATATTATAATGGAAATATATATAATTACTATCATTTTACTTGGATTTGCTTTTTTAGGCATATCAATAAAGATTATTTTAAAAAAAAATGGAAAATTTTCTGGTACTTGTTCAAGTAACAATCCCTTTTTAAGTAAGAATGATGGTAAGCCTTGTGGTATTTGTGGAAAACTTCCGGAAGAAAATGAATGTAAAAATTCATCAGTTAATTTAAATTAATTTTAGGATATTTTGAAAAAGAATGATTTGTCATTTGACAATTTGTTAAGTACAAATTGGGATTATGTTTATAATTTTCTTAAGAAAAAATGTAATGATGATTTTCTTTCAGAAGAAATTACAATCAAATCATTTTCAAAAGCATTTGAAAAAATTCATCTTTTTAATGAACAGTATAAATTTAAAACATGGATTGTTTCTATTGCTAAAAATCAACTTAATGACTACCTAAAGAAAAAAAAAATTAGGTTTGAAAATATAGAAAACATAAAAAGTGAAAGTTTTAAAAACAATTTTAATCCTGAAGAAGAATTAATAAATAAAGAGAGGTATAATTATGTAAATGAAAAAATTGATGAATTAAAGCCAATGTATAAGGAGATAATAAAATTAAAATATATTGAAGATTTATCGATCAATCAAATATCTCAAAAGTTAAATCAACCTGTCAATACAATTAAAATCAAGATTTACAGAGCAAAAAGAATTTTGAATCAAATACTAGATCTTGAATGATATCTTATATAAAAAAATTAGGACCAGGTTTACTTTTTGCAGGTGCTGCAATAGGTGTATCTCATTTAGTACAATCAACCAAATCTGGCGCTGAATTTGGTTTTGGTCTGTTATGGGCATTAATTCTGTGCAATTTTTTTAAATATCCTTTTTTCTTTTTTGGTGCTAAATACACACATGCTACAAGAGAAACACTCTTAGATGGTTATTTAAAAATAAATAAAGGTGTATTAATCATTTATCTTATTCTCTCTCTTGTTACAATCTTTACAATTCAAGCAGCAGTCACAATTGTCACTGCTGGACTTGCAATGGAATTATTTGGAATTACTGAAAATATTACTTATTGGGCAATAATTATAGTTATTTTTTCTGTTCTACTATTAATAATTGGTAAATACAAGCTCCTAGATAATTTAATGAAGTTTATTATATTACTGCTCGGAATATCAACGGTTATTGCACTATCATCCGCATCTTTTAATAGTAATTCGATTTTAAACTTTACACAAATCATCCCTGATAATATTGATGGTATTATTTTTTTAGCTGCATTTATGGGTTGGATGCCAGCACCTTTAGACATATCTATATGGCAATCCATTTGGACTAGAGAAAAAATGAAAATTGATAAAAAAATTGATTTTAGTATAGTAAAATTTGATTTTAATGTAGGTTATTTAACTACTGTTTTTTTGGGTTTATGTTTTGTTGGATTAGGAACTTATGTTATGTACCAATCAGGAGAAAAGTTTTCTGACTCTGGCGGTGTTTTTGCTTCACAGCTTATAAAATTATATACTTCAAACCTTGGTGAAAACATGATGGTATTTATTGCAATTGCTGCTTTTACTACAATGTTTAGTACAACCATTACTTGCTTGGATGCTTCACCACGAGCAATGAGCAAAACACTTGATCTATTAAAATTTAATAGATTCAATGATTATAACAGTTGGTTAGTAATTTTATCAACAGGAACAATTTTAATTTTTATTTTTTTTATGTCCGAAATGGGTGGTCTTGTGAAAATTGCAACTGTATTATCTTTTATTACAGCACCTCTATATGCAATCATAAACTACATACTCGTATCAAGTGATTTAATGCCAAAAAAATATAGGCTATCAAAATGGATGAAAGTATATTCAATCTCTGGAATTATATTTTTATTATTTTTTTCTATTTGGTATATAACATTGATATAATTATATAATGGTATATTTGTTGTTATAACTTTTGAATTGGAAACTCAAGTCTTAAAAAGCGTAAAATCTTCAAAAAAAATTGAAAGCTTAAATTCAATTCAATCCTTCAAAAAAAAACCAAATTGGATTAGAGTAAAGTTACCTGTAGGAAAAAAATACTCAAATCTGAGATCACTTGTTGATAAATATAAATTAAATACAATTTGTTCATCTGGTAGTTGTCCTAATATGGGTGAATGTTGGGGAGAGGGTACTGCAACTTTCATGATATTGGGAAATATTTGTACCAGATCATGTGGGTTTTGTGGAGTCAAAACTGGAAGACCAGACTCTGTTGATTGGGAAGAGCCAGAAAAAGTTGCAAAGTCCATTCAAATTATGAAAATTAAACATGCTGTTATTACATCAGTTGATAGAGATGATTTAACAGATATGGGATCAATTATTTGGACTGAAACAATAAAAAGTATCAGAAGACTTAATCCTGGAATTACTTTAGAAACTTTAATTCCAGATTTTCAGGGAATTGAAAAACATTTAGATAGAATTATTGCAGTTAAGCCTGAAGTTATTTCACACAACATCGAAACAGTTGAAAGATTAACAAGAGAGGTTAGAATTCAAGCTAGATACTCAAGAAGCTTGGATGTTCTTAAATATTTGAAAGACAATGGAGTTAATAGAACAAAATCAGGTCTAATGCTTGGTTTTGGTGAAAGAGAAGATGAGGTTATAAAAACCATTCACGATCTAAGAAATGCCAATGTTGATGTATTAACAATTGGTCAATACCTACAACCATCTAAAAAACATTTACAAGTTAAAAATTTTATAAATCCAGAAATTTTTAAAAAATACGAAACAATTGCTCTTGATCAAGGATTTGTTCATGTTGAAAGTGGACCATTAGTTAGATCATCTTACAAGGCTCAAAAACATATAAATTAATTTAAAATTTTATATACCTCCTTCAAAAACTCATCTTCATTTTTCAAAAATATTGTCTCAATATCTAAATAAAGTAGGTTGTTAATTTTACCTTTTAACTTGTAATAATCTTTCTTAGTAGTTAATACTAATGAGTTTTTAGAAAATTTTAAGATATTATTTATATCATCATATGAGTAGTTATGATGATCTGAATATTTTAGATGTTTAAATTTGATACTTTTACTATTCAAAAAATTAATTATGTTTTCAGTTTCTGCAATACCTGTTACAAGAAGTATTTCTTTATTAACTATTGAATTAATATTTACTGATTTATTCCCAAATAATAACTCTTTATATGAAATATAAGTAAAGAATATTTTTTGATCATCTAATGGATTTATTTTTAATCTAATATCATTCATTTCATTTTGATTTAAGTTAGCAGGACATTTAGTGATAATAATAATATTAGCTCTTTTATAAGACAATCGAGATTCTCTTAAATTACCAACAGGGAATATATAATCATTATAAAAAGGTTTTGAGAAACTTGATAACATTATATTAAGACTTGTTTTAAGTTTTCTATGTTGAAATGCATCATCGAGAATTATAACATCTAGCTCATCATTTTTTAAAATATTTTTTATTCCAACAACTCTATCCTCACAAACATAGACATTACTTTCAGGAAAAGTTTTTTTTATTATGAAAGGTTCATCACCAACTAAACTAATATCTGAATATTCATTTAGCTTCAAAAATCCATTTGATTTTCTCTTATATCCTCTACTAAGTATTCCAATTTTATATTTGATTGTGAGTTTTGATAACAAATACTCAACAAGAGGAGTTTTACCCGTACCTCCCATAGATAAATTACCAATACTTACTGTTGGTATATTAAACTTAGTATGACCTATGATATTTAAATCATAAAGTAAATTGCGTATTTCTTGAACAATTTTAAACAAAAGTGAAAGCGGAAAAAGCAATTTTCTCAGCAAAGACATTAGACGAAAATATAAATTATATTTGATAATAAATTATTATGAAATTAATTGAAATAATTAATGTATTAGAAAATTGGGCTCCAAAAGAACATGCTGAGGATTTTGATAATGTTGGATTAATTATTGGTGATTTTGAAAGTGATATTAGAAAAGCAATAATCACTCTTGATACAACAAATAAAGTTTTAGATGAAGCTATTAGAAATGATTGTAACCTAATAATTACATTTCATCCCTTAATCTTTGAACCGTTTAAGGCAATTAATACAGAAGGGAGAGTTCAAAAATTAATACTGAAAGCAATAAATAATAATATTAATATTTACGCAATTCATACTAACCTAGATAATAATCCAAAAGGAGTTAACTATCAAATTTGTAATAAACTAAAAATTAAAAATTTAAATTTTTTAATACCAAATGAATTAATTGAAGGTATTGGAATGGGAATGTATGGTAATCTTGATAAATTTTACGATGAAAAATCTTTCATAGATTACATTAAATCTAATATGAAATTATCATTTATTAGACATAGTAAATTTTTAAATAAACCAGTAAAAAGTGTTGCAGTTTTAGGTGGTTCTGGAAGTTTTGGAATTGAAAAGGCAATTGAAAAAAAAACAGATTGTTTTATAACTTCAGATCTAAAATATCATGATTTCTTTAAAGCGAACAATCAAATACTTTTAGTTGATATTGGTCATTATGAAAGTGAGAAGTTTACAAAAGAGTTGATTTTCAATTATCTTAAGAAAAAAATTCCTAAGTTTGCCTGCATTATTACTAAAACTAATACAAACCCGGTTAATTATTTTTAATTATGGCAAAAAAAGTTGAATACTCTGTCGAAGAAAGGTTAAGAGCTTTGTATGATTTACAATTAATTGATTCAAGAGTTGACAAAATAAGAAGCGTAAGGGGTGAATTACCACTTGAAGTTCAGGATTTAGAAGATGAAGTCTCAGGTCTAGACGTTAGAATAAGTAAGATAAAAGCAGAACTTGATGGATTCGAAAATGAAATAAAAGAAAAGTTAAATAAAATTGAAGAATCAAAAGCATTAATTAAAAAGTATAATGACCAACAAAAAAATGTAAGAAATAATAGAGCTTTTGAATCTTTAAGTAAAGAAATTGAATATCAAGAATTAGAAATTGAATTCCTTGAAAAACAGATAAATGAAATAAAATCTGGAATTGAATTGAAAAATGAAAAATTTGAAGAGACAAATGAGTTGAAAAGTAGTAAGGTTTCTCATTTAGATCATAAAAAAAATGAACTAGAGGCAATTATGAAGGAAACTGAAAATGAAGAAAACGAGTTATTAAAAAAATCAAATGAATTTCAATCAAAAATAGATGAATCACTACTAAAATCTTATTTTAAAATCAGATCAAGTGTTAAAAATGGACTTGCTGTTGTTCCAGTAGAAAGAGGTGCCTCGGCGGGGTCGTTTTTTGTTATTCCTCCACAGGTACAGTTAGATATTGCATCAAGAAAAAAATTTATTATTGATGAATTTAGTGGAAGAATTTTGGTTGATAAAGAACTTGCAAATGAAGAAAATGAAAAAATGGAGAAAATCTTTTCTTCTATCTAACTATAAAAGACTTACTTAGTGTTTTTCCTCCTGAAATATTGATTGAATAAAAATACTGCCCGCTAGATAGTTTTCTAAATTCATTTTCACTTAAACTAAAATTATGCTCCCCTCTTTGGAGTTCTCCGTTGTAAACTCTTGAAACCTGTCTTCCAAGTATATCAAAAACATTGATACTAATATTATGATTTTGTTTTAACCTCAAACTCAAATGAACACGATCTTTGCCACTTGAATATATTGGATGATGATAATTTAGTAAAGAATCATAATCAACCATCTCCTTATCATCACAATTAAAACCAAGACCTAGCAATTCATAATTTTCACCTAACATCGCTTTATTTATATATTTAGAATCTCCGCAAAGCCAGTCACTTAAAATTGTTTGATAAATTGACCTAAAATCAACATTATGCTTCATATTTCCTCTTCTATCCAAATCTGTTAAACTAGGATGATTTCCAATAAAACTACTTCCACGCAATGCAGTACCAAAAAGCATTACTGGAGCAGATGAACCATGATCAGTACCTTCTGAGCCATTTTCTCTTACTCTTCTTCCAAATTCAGAAAAAGTCATAGTAAGCACTTTCGAGTCAAGACCATCATAATTTAGATCATTGTAAAATGTTTCTATAGATTTTGATAATTGTGTTAAAAGTGATTGATGAGTTGTAGGTTGATTTCCGTGAGTATCAAAACCACCAAGAGAAACCATATAAATTTTTGAGCCTAAGCCTCCTTTAATTAATCTTGCTACTAATCTAAGTTGTTTATCTAAATTAGAGTCAGTGTATGAATCAAAATCATTTGATTTTTTAAAGGCATCACTGATTACATCAGCATAACTGTAAGTAGTATTTGAAACCTTTCTTAAAAATTCAACTTGATCGCCATGTGTACAGTCTGGTAAATTTTGAGTTGAAAAAAACTCGCCTCTTTCCGCAACTTTTTCCAATCTTCTTTCATTAGCTACTGCAAAAGCATATGACCTTTGATCACCTTTAAAAATCATGTTAGCGGTACTTCCAATTTGGATTGCCAAAGGTTTTTCGGGTGGATTAATAGTATAATCAAAATATTTTTCATCATAAAATCTTCCTATCCACCCAGTAGACATATCAGATTTATTCCTTGTTCCAGTAGCCCATATATCAGATGAAGTAAAGTGTGATAAATTTTGATTTTCATAACCAACACCATGAACAACTTTCATTTTACCTTCCTTCCAGAATGGAATCAATGAATCCATATGTCTGGGAATCGAAAAATCATCACTTAGTTTTATTAAATTATTATTTGGTATATGTATGTTTGGTCTTTTTGAAACATAATTATCAAAATCATATAAGGGTATAATTGTATTAAGACCATCATTACCACCCTTCAATCTTATCATTACTAGAGATCTATCAGAGATAGAATTACTCAATGCATTTGAAACGAAACTTGAATTAATAACAGACAAATGAGAATTAGCTAATGAAATTGATCCAGCTCCAGCAATTCCTAAAACTTTTAAAAACCCTCTTCTATCCCAATGAGAATGTTCTTGCTTATGTTTATCAGAATTTAAATAATTTTTACTCATTTCAATTGATATTCAGGTAATTTAGTCAAAAAACCTATTAAACGATAAGTTTGCTGTGGAACAGTGTCATCATTTATATTCCATGTACCATCTTGGTAATATATGTCAGGCACTTCTGATTTAAATACTTCTGTGGCATCTAATAAGTCTTCTTCTTTAATATCATAGTCACAAAACATAAAATCAATAACTTTTTTTACGATGGTTTGAGGATTGGTTTCATTTTCTCCAACAATACTTTTTAAAAATTTTTGATACTGAAGCTTATCTTTTTGCCAAAATTTCCATAAAATATCATCGATAAAATCCCATCTCATAGGAAGAGAACCAGTTGAAATCCAATCGTGATTTCCTTGCCAACCAGCAACATCAACTGGGTTTAAAACCTCTTGTCCCATATCTTTGGATTTATAAATAAAATAGTTACCAAGATTGAAATTTTCAGGGACTTCAAACTTTAATTGTTTAAACAAACTACACAACAAATCAACTGGACTCTTTACAATAACATTATTATTATAAGAATCAAAAAAATGTTCACTTTTAAAAATTTTTTTATATAACAACTCAAGTGAGAAATTATTTTCAATGAAATAATTTGACAAATCAGAAACAACCTGCTCATTTACACTTGGATTAATAAAATATTTATAAAGTTTAGTACAGATAAATTTTCCAATTAATTCTTTCTTTTCTTCAAAAAGAATTTCGATTACGTCATCATAGTTCCAATTGCCAGTTCTTCCAAAAATTGTTTTTTCTCCATCATCATACCACCTATCATTAAAACTAATTGGTCCTTGATTTGTCCTGGAGTTGAATCCAGTCAATGCTCTAGAAGTTTCGGTTATATCTTCTTGTGTGTAACCATTACCCTCGCCAAGGGTAAAAAGTTCATACAATTCTCTGGAATAATTTTCGTTAGGTTTAGAATTCTTATTTTCAAAACCATTCAAATACATTAACATCGCATCGTCTAATCCTATTTCACGTACAAATTCTTTAAAATTTCCTAAAACATTTTTTTGAATGTTATTGTAATATCTAAATGCATAAGCTGGGTGATTATACATGTAATATTCTGTTACAAAATGATTACTCCAAAACAAGGTTAACCTTTCCCTAAATCCATTATTTAAAAAATCATCAAAAATTAATCTTTGGTGATCTCTAAAAAATGCTCCACGATTCTTGCCAGAATTATTAAAATCTGTTGAATTCCAATCCTTCCACCCTGGATCAGGCGATACAATCAAATTTTTAGCATCATCAATAATTTTATCAATTAAATCTTGTGGAGAATAATTTAAATAAGTATTTATTTTACTCTTGTCTATACCAAATTCCAATCTTCTAAAAAGAAATAAAATTTTCTTCTCATCCCAAGGATTTTGATCGTTTGGAATAAACTCTGTTAATGATAAATTTGCACAATTATTTTTTTTCATTAATCCTTCTAATTCAATAATTAAATTCAATTTAAAAAATTATTAATTAAATTGTGAATATGTTAAAGAAAATAATTACAATAATATCTACTTTTTTTTTAATAATTTTTATTTCGACATACTATGATATTTTTAACTTTAACTTCACTGAAGTTCAGTTAATAAGTGTAAAATTTATTTTTAAATCTTACATAATTATTTCATCGATCTGTTTTCTATTAGGAGAATTTACAAAAAATTATAGTCAAATTGACAAGGTTTGGAGCTTGGTACCCATTTTTATTGTTTGGTATTTTACTCTTTCATCAAATTTTAATAATAGGATGACAATAATGTCAATTTTGGTTACAATATGGGGTTTAAGGTTAACATATAATTTTTCACGGAGGGGAGGCTATAGCATTTATTTTTGGCAAGGTGAGGAAGATTATAGGTGGAAGGAAGTTCGTAAGTCTTTAACATTATTCAAATCTAATTTTAATTGGTCGTTGTTTAATTTACTTTTTATAAGTTTCTACCAAATGGGACTGATATTTTTATTTTCGTTACCTATTCTATCTGCTTGGCAAGGTTCCAATTATCCACTAAATATATATGATTATATCATATCTTTTTTAATGTTAGTTTTCATATTTTTAGAAACTATTGCTGATCAACAACAATATAATTTTCAATCTGAAAAGTATAGAAAAATTAAAAATGGTGAAAAACTAGATGGAATGTATAGGGATGGTTTTATTTCAAAAGGTCTTTGGTCGCTCTCAAGGCATCCTAATTTTGCCAGTGAACAGATGATCTGGATATGTTTTTATCTGTTCTCAATTTCTGCAACAGGTCAATTAATAAACTGGTCAATTTCAGGTTGCTTATTGCTAATAATATTATTTTATAATAGTGCAAGGTTCAGTGAAGAAATTAGCTCCAAGAAGTATCCTAAATACTATAATTATAAAAAAAGAGTTCCAATGTTTATTGGAATAAAAAAAAATTAATTATTTAAGTTTTTCAAAAATAAATTCATTCATTCCTTTTTTAGATTTATCAAAAAGCCCAATTCCAGTAGCATAAATAACATTTTCCATATTAAGAGACTCAGCTTTAATTTTTAGTTCTTTAGCATGTAAAGGATGGTGATGAAAATCAGCTATATTTTTGGGTTTTCGATTTTTTCCAAAATTAACAATAAAAAAAGGAGGATCATTCTTATCCATTTGATCAAAAAAATCAATTTTTTTAATATATTCCTTTTTGAAATTATTATCAAGCCATTTCTCTTTATCAAATTTTCCAATGTATTGTAATATTAATTTATCCATATAATCCTGATCAATATTTGCCATCTCTTTCCACTTGTCTAAGTCCATGGTATGTGCAGCAGCAATACCTATTACTAAGGATACACGAGTAGATTCCCTATCTATCGGATCATCACTATTTAATTTTGCCATATCATCAAAAAAACCTAACCACATTGATGTTGTAGCTCCTGCAGAAGAGCCCATTATACCAATTTTTGATTTATCAATTTTATATTTATCGCTTTTATAACGAAGAAATTGCAATGCTCTTTTAGCATCATTTAAACTTGTTAAGATTCCGTCATTATTATTTTTAAATCTATAGTTAATTGTAGCAAAAGAAACACCATTTTCTATCAGCTTCTCGACCCTTTTAAAATTATTTTTTGAATAAGCAGATTCTTTACTACCGGAGCCAAACCCACCTCCATGAATAAAAATCATAAGAGGGGAATTTTTATTTTTGTTTGCAATCCAAAGATCTAAAACATTTCTTTCAGCTTCACCATACTGAATATCTTTAATTACATCATAATTATCAATTTTAATAATTGAGTCTACATTTATAAATTTTTTTTGTGAAAAAATACTGTAGCTTAAAAAAATTAAAAGTATCGAAACTAATCTAAACATAGTACGTAATTTATAGTGTTAAGAAATAAACAATTGTTGGAATAAAAATTAAAGCACTTAATATATTAAAAAATCTTGAATTAGATTCTTTAGAGTGCCAATATGCAAGAATTATTAATGGGATTTGAAATGGTAATCTTATTAAAGCATCCTGTTTTGTTATGGATAATATTTCATGTACTTGACTAGACATAAATAAATGAATATTTGCTGGGAAAACTAAAATTAAAAGAAAAAATATACCCCAAGCACCATAAAATCTTGAACTTTTAAAAAATATCATTAGACCAAAAATTATTTCTAAAAATCCTGTTAGGTAAATAAAAAAGAGATGATATGGAATAAACTCAGGCATTATAATTATAAAAAATTCAAAGTTTGTAAAATGACTGATTCCTACATAGATATATAGAAAACCTAAAATATAAATTGTAATTAATTTATATTTTTTCATTATACTTTAATTTTTATAATATTCATTAATATTGTATTTGCTATGATTTTTAAAAGTAGTTTATATAGTTTAATTCTTTATTTTTTGGCCTTTAATTTTTTAAATGCTCAAAATTTATTAATAGATGGATCAATTAAAGATGATAATGACTATGAAATTCCATTTGCTGCAGTTGGAATAATAAAAAAAAATATTGGTACAACATCAACAATGGAAGGAACCTTCTCCTTTGTAGTTTCATCAAATGAACTTGAAGATTCTCTAGAAATATCTTCAATTGGATACAAAACCTTTAAAATAAAAGTAAAAGATTATATTAATAAAAAAGTAAAAATAGTTAGACTGTCTGAACAACTGACTCAACTTGACGAAGTGATAGTTAAAGCTCCTATAAATTATATTGAAAAAGCTTTGAAACTATTAAAAACAAATACTATTAGTGAAAATCATCAATTAAATTTATTATACAGAAGATGGGATGTTGAGGAAAATAAATGTGCTTTTTTAATTGAACAATTTATTAAAGTAATTGATAGAGGGCCTAATTCATACATAGTAAAATCTACTATTGAAAATCAAAGAAAATCTGCTGACTATCGATTTGTAAAAAATGAAGCTAAATTTCATCCACTTCAATACACTGAATGGAATAACCCACTAAGAAAAGGCATAAGAGTAAAAAGTTTTAAATGGAAAAAAGTTAAAAACTCAACATATGATAATGAAGATGTACTATTTTTTGAGGGAATAAACGAAAATATGGACAAAATTAGTTTGGTAGTTGGTTTCGATACTTACAAAATATATCAAATTGAGTATGATTGGAAACCAAATATTGGAAGATCTCAAAAAGCATTGTGGATATATAAAAAAAATAATTTAGGAAAATTATATTTAAGTTATCATAACAGAGAATGGGTTGGAGCCAGAAAACTCCCAGAAAATGTTAAAAAAACAATGATTAACTCCGGTCAAAAAGTAAGAGAATATTATCCAGTATCTTTCAGACATGAACTAATTGTAACCGAGATGATTCAACAAAAACAAAATTTTGATAAATTTGATGATATGGAACAAAAAGACATGTCTTTGTATAAAATACCATATAATAAAGTTTTTTGGAATAATTTTAGTGTTCCACCTAAAACTGAATATTATAAAAAAAATATTGGAGAGTTAGAATCTCGTTTTGGAGTGTCAATAGAAACTCAGTTTATGTATTCAAACTGATTTTCAAAATTATTACAATAATATATTTTAACTAAATAATTTTAATATGATTAGAAAAATTTCACTACTTATTATTTTTTTGTTTTTAACATTAAATAATTATGCACAGAACAAAAAAGAACAACAAAAAGAAAGTAAAGTCAAATCAATAAAAGATTTAACGAAGTCAAGTAATAAAATTGATGGCCTTTTTACAATTTTTCAAGATTCAATTGATGGAAAGTTGAAGATGGTTATCAAAAAAGAACAATTTAATAAAGAATTTATCTATTTTTCTCAAATCGCAGATGGTGTGACTGAGGCAGGCAGATATAGGGGATCTTATCAAAATGAAGCTATTTTTTATTTGAAAAGATACTTCAATAAGATTGAGTTTATTTCTCCAAATACTAATTTTTACTTTGATCCTACTAGTCCACTTTCAAAATCTAAAGATGCTAACATTAGTGAAGCAATATTTTTTTCAACGAAAATTCTAAGTGAGGATAAAGAAAATGAACTTTTCTTGATTGATGTAGATAAGTTATTTATTTCAGAAATTTTAACTAGAATAAAACGACCAAGAAGACCTGGGTCATCATCATTATCATTCAGTCTTGGAAATTTTGATAGGGAAAAGTCAAAGATTGAAGAAATAAAAAATTATCCTGAAAACACTAATCTAAAAACTGAATATGTTTATAATAATCCAAACTACTTAAATAGTGGTGGTGAAGCAGTTACAGATGCTAGAAACATTTCTATTAAAGTATTTCATTCACTTATTAAAATGCCCGATGATGATTATGAGATAAGGTATGCTGATGCTAGAACTGGTTATTTTACAACTGAAACAAATGATATGACTTCCACAAAAACAACTAATTACAGGGATATGATTAATAAGTGGAGATTAATTAAAAAAAATCCTGAATTAGAATTATCTGAACCTGTTAAGCCTATTACTTGGTGGATAGAAAATTCAACCCCGATTGAATGGAGGGAAACAATAATAAATGCTGTACTTCAATGGAATATTGCTTTTGAAAAAGCTGGATTTAAAAATGCCATTGAAGTTAAAATTCAACCCGATGACGCTGACTGGGACGCAGGAGATATTAGATATAATGTATTGAGATGGACATCATCTCCAAATCCACCATTTGGTGGTTATGGTCCAAGTATGGTAAATCCTAGAACTGGTGAAATAATAGCTGCAGATATAATGTTAGAGTTTGTTCACTTCACAAACAGAGTATTTTATGAAAAACTATATCAAGATCCATCTAAAAATATGAGTTTAAATCCAATTAATGAGGAATATTTTTACGATAAAAATCATTCATGTTCAGCTGGAGAACATACTCATGAAAATATTTTGTATGGAAAAACTGTATATCCCGAGTTTTCAAACAATGATATCAAACTTGGTAAATTAGAAGAAGATAATATGATACGGCTGATTATGCATGAAATTGGTCACACTCTTGGTCTAAGTCACAACATGAGGGGAAGTCATCTCTACAGTCCAGATGAACTTTCTAATCCTGAACTACTGAAAGGTAAATCAATCAACACATCAGTAATGGAATATCCTGCTTTAAATGTAAGTTTAGATAAAAATAAACAAGCTCAATTTTCTGACACAACAATAGGCCCTTATGATAAATGGGTGATTGAGTTTGGTTATAAACCAAATTTAACAGAAAACGAAAGAGAAAAAATACTTTCTAGATCCAATGAGCCTGAATTGGCATTTGGTAATGATGCTGATGACATGAGATCTTCAAGTAGAGGAATTGATCCTAGAGTTATGGTTTATGATTTATCTAATGATCCAATCAAATTTTCCATTGATAGATTTACATTAAACAAAAGGCTATTTAATGAATTAAAAGAAAAGTTTTTAAAGCAAGGATCAACATATGATGATCTGAGAAGAGCATACTACATTTTAGGTTCATCATCTTCAACAGCTGGAACAGTAATTTCGAGATTTATAGGTGGAGTTTACGTTGATAGGTCAGTCGTAGGTCAGAAAGGTTCTACTAAGCCCTACACACCTGTAAGTTATAATGATCAAAAGAGAGCCATGAATGCATTAAAAAAATATATTTTTAGCCCTAGTTCATTCAACGTTTCAAATGATATTTATAATTTATTAGCCAAGCAAAGAAGAGGTTTTGATTTTAGATCCGGGCCGGAAGATCCAAAAATTCATGATCAAATCTTAGGATATCAAACTAGAGTATTATCTCATCTTTTACACCCAAATACATTACAAAGAATTCTTGATTCAGAAAAGTATGGAAATAAATACACACTGACTGAATATATGACTGACCTTAACAATGTTATGTTTGAGGAAGATAAAAATGGAAATATCAATACTTTTAGACAAAACCTGCAAGCAACATATATTTTAAGACTAATTCAAATTGTTTCTGGGAGTAATTCAACTAGGTATAAGATTCCAGTTAAATCAATGGCAATATATAATCTTGAAAAAACATTAAAGTTCTTAAGAAATAGAAATGGAAATATTTCAACTAATGCTCATAGAAACCACCTAAGAAAACTTATAATAAAATCTTTAGATAATATATAAACATTAATGGATGAAGCTATTTAAATAACCGAAAAGATAGAGAAGAATATAAAATTTAAAGTATCAATAAAAAAACCCAACAAGATGTTGAGGTTAAAAATGTGGGCGCTGAGGGATTCGAACCCCCGACCCCTTGGGTGTAAACCAAGTGCTCTGAACCAACTGAGCTAAGCGCCCTTAATAATTCAACTAATTTTTATTTAATTGATGAGCAAATATAACACTCTAAATTAAACTAAATGAAAGTTTATTTGTGATTTTTTTGATTGATAATAATCAAAAAAAAACCCTGTTAAAAACAGGGTTCAAAAAAGGTTGATATTTACTAAAAATTTATTCTTTTTTTAAAAGATTGATTGTCATACTTTAGTTTAATATTTACATAATTAATATCAAAACCCACAGAGAAAATTTTATTATTTAAATTTTCATATTCTAAGGAATTTAAATAAATCTCCTGACCATTATCGGCTATTATACTGATATCAACAGGTGAATTAGAATCTAAAACTTTAATTAAAATATTATTTTTGTTCTGTTGAAAAATTGGTTTAATTATCTTTTTTTCATCAA
>NTKN01000043.1 GCA_002457715.1 Cryomorphaceae bacterium MED-G14 | reverse complement strand
AGGTAATGCAGCTAATGGTGTTAAAGGTAGAGCAGGTAATGTTGTTCCACAAAGAGCACCCGTAAGAAATAGAAACAGAGGAGGAAGGCTAGTTCAAAAAAGAATTGACCCAGCTATTGAATTTCCACCATTTGGTACGGACGAAACACCTTATGTGGTTCTCAGAACTGGTGAAATGTATCTAAATGCTGCTGAAGCTGCTTTTGAAATGAATAAACCCGTGAGAGCTAAACAACTTATCAATACGTTAAGAGCTAGAGCAGGAATGCCGCCTAAAACTCAACTTACTCTTGATCTAATCAAGAATGAAAGATTTGTAGAATTATATGCTGAAAATCACAGATATTGGGATTTGAGAGCTTGGAGAGATGCTGAAGCTGAACTCCACTATAAACTTAAGCAAGGAAGTAAGTGGACAAGGAGGGCATCAGATGGTAAGTACAAAGCAAACAAATGGAGATGGAATTTTTCTCAAAATACTCCGTTCTTGCCAAAAATGTACTGGTTACCTTTTGGAACCGGTAGGTTGGCTGATAATCCAAATATTGTAGAGAATCCAGGATATTAATTCTTTACAATTATTAATTGATTAAAAAAAGGATCCAAATTTTGGGTCCTTTTTTATTTTTCAATTAATTTGTTTAACAAATAGGCAAGAATTCCCCCTAAAATTGGTCCAACTAAATAATACCAAGTAAAATACTGTGAAACCCCCTCACCAGTTAGTATATCAATTATTGAGGGACCTATGGATAATGCGGGATTAAAGACAGCTCCCGAAACAGGAGCAGCAGAAAATATTCCTACAATTAATGGCAACCCAACTACCAAACCATAGAATGAATTTTTCTTTAAATCATTACTGGTTACACTTAAATAAGCAAGTATTATAAAGAATGTAAATATAGCTTCCATAAATATTACAGAATAAATTGAATCACCAAGCACGGGTTGAATTTGCATGTTGGATTTCATCATAGCAATTGAAGTTGCAGCTAAACAAGCACCAATTATTTGAAAAATTACATAAAATATTAAATCTTTTACGTCTATTTTTTTCTTTAAAAACATTACAAGTGAAATGACTGGATTGTAGTGTGCTCCTGAGACATTAAAGCCTATATAAATCATTGCAATGTAGGCAAATCCTACAGATAAAGGATTAGAACCTAAACCTACAGTAAAAACAATAAAAAATGTTCCTATTAATTCTAAAACATACTTCTTCATAATGTATTGTATTTAAAGTTTTAATAAATTTAACCAATGTTAAATAAATTCAAAATATATTTCATTATTCTTGTAACTAATTTATCTGTTTATCAAATTTTTTCTCAAGAGCCAGTAATGGACAGATTTAATGCTACTAACCATACTTGGTTACAAAAACTAAGTCTTTACGATATCAATATTGAAGGCTCGCCCTATGTGAATGAAAGTTTTATGAATGGTGTGGTTGTTCTAGATTCAATAAATTCTTTTAGCGGAAAACTTAGAATTGATGCTTATGCTCAAAAGTTTCAAACCTTAAATAAAAGTGGACAAATTTTTGAAATTTTAATCGATGATAATGACTATGTTAAAATTGGTGATAATTTATATAGCCTTCATAAATTTGAAAATGCTGACTTGGGAGAATACGGAATTTTAAGAGAATGTATATCCCTTGATAATATTAAGTTATATTTTTTCCCTCGAAAAAGATTAAAAAAACCAATCGAAGCGTCTAGAACAGTTGCTAACTCGGGTTATGGCAAAACAGCAACTCCAGAGTGGATTGATGACAGCACTTACTTAATATTTTATCAAGGTAAATACACAAAATTTTCACAAAATCACAAAAAGTTCTTACAATTAGGTTTAGTAAAGGAAGCTTCATACAAGTCATTTAGAAAGAAAAGTAAAATTAATCTCAAAAACGAAAGGGACTTGATAAAATTAGTACATTTTATTAGTTCTGAAGTTTAATTTTTATAACCTGTTTTTATGAAATTATTGTAACTAATAAAATTATATTTCTAATAATAACTTTGCTCTTCTCTCTATTTCAGTCCAGTTTGAATCATTAACTAAATTTTCATTAGCAATCCAACTGCTTCCTACTCCGATAATATTTTCATGACTTAAGTATTCTGAAATATTTTCAACAGTTATACCACCCATTGCAACAATCTTTAAATCATTTTTTTTTAAAGGTTTTAAGATCGAATCCAGGTAATTAACACCACCTAATTTTTCTGCTGGAAAAAACTTTAAATATTGACATCCACAATTTAAAGCAGAATTAATATCACTTAAAGTAGAAACCCCAGGAATGAATTCAATATTATATTTATTTGATAGTCTTATAATTTTCTCATCAGTGTGTGGGGAAAACGCATACTTAATTTTTAATGAATTAATAAAAGCTAAATCATCTTCAGAAACCACTGTTCCAACCCCAATATTAAAATCATAATTAGAATTAACAATTGTCTCGATTGCTTTTTTAGATTCATTTGTTCTTAGTCTGATATCTAAGTTTGAAATTCCAACATTTTTCAAGCATTTTATGAGGTCTAATGACTTTGTCGAGTCATTAATTGTTAATACTGCGATTATTTTATTGTTAATTAGCATAATTAATTTGAATTTTTTCTTTTAAAATTATCAATTTCATTATCATCCAAATAATTTAAATCTCCAGAAATAGTATGAGAACTTGCAAATGTTGATGTAGCAAATGAAACTATTTTATTCATATTCCATTTATTGATTATTCCATGTAGACATGCACCTAAAAAAGAATCACCTGCACCAACTCTGTCGATTTGATCTAATTCATAGATTTCACCTCTATAAAAATTTTTATCATTAAATATAAACCCACTGAGTGATTTATTATTTCTAACGGTCATGCCAATAAATTCAATATTAAACTTTTCATATAAATATTTAACAGAAGATTCAGTATCTGAAAAAAATGATTCACTTTTTTGATTTTCATTAAAATCAAGAATTTTTCTAATTGAGCCGGAGCTAGTAAATAAATAATCAATTTCTGAAAGTATTTTTAAATTAAAATTTCTGCATTCCTCAATTGACCATAAATCTTTTCTATAATTAACATCATAAACTATTTTTATATTATTACTTCTTGCAATCTCAATAAGTCTAAAAATATTTTCATAGCATATTTTTGAAAGAGAAGGTGTAATTCCAGAGATAATTAAAAAAGAAGATCCCTTAATAAGAGTATTAATTAGTTCTTTACTTAAATTATGTTTTGAAAAACTACTGTTTTTTCTGTCATATAAAATCTTTGTAAAACTATTATTATCAGTTCCAGACTCTGTAAAAAACGTGCCTAATCTATTATCGTCATATTTTAAATTACATTTTAAATTATTCGAAGTTAAATAGCTCTCAGCCATTAATCCTAACTCGTTTTTTGGGAATGCAGATAAGAATTCACAATCATGTCCTCTTCTAGCTAAAAAAATTAAAGAATTCGCTTCACACCCAGCGAACGTACTTGAATAGTTAACTATATTTTTTTTATCGGAATTTTCAGAAATTGGAGTTAACCTAAGCATTAATTCGCCATAACCAATAATTTTACTCATTTATACAGAATTTCCTAGCCCTAAAACTATTGCAGATCCAATTAAAACAATAAGACCGTAAATTAGTGTATTAAATGGTTTTTTGGCATTTTTCCATTCTCCTGCTCTAAATGCCCAAAAATTACTAATTATAAGTGATAGCCCTAATAAAATTGGCCACCCAATTACGGGTCCAATTTCACCAAGTAATGCCGCACCTTGGCCATACACACCTAATGCAGCAAACCAACATAACCCTGCAATTATTGACCACCTGTAAGCTTTTGATGAATTAAGTGATGAGAAAGAAGCCCATGAATTATTTTTAAATAACAGAAATAAACAATACAAAAGGTTCATTAGGAAAGCTCCCCATAAAACAACAACCCAAGCTGCTAAACTTGAATTTCTAGTAATAACTCCAAATTCTTCAGCAGTTGCCGCTATTGGCGCTGCGTTAGCAAATCCAACATTTAATAAAGATGACAATAAACCACACGTGACTGCAATTAAAATACCTTTAGTTATATTATTTCCCTTGGAACCCGAGCTTGTTAATTTATCTCTGTCTATTCCTGCTTTTGCTGTTAAAAAAACACCTATTAAAGAAATAATTATACCACCAATAACGTATGGAAATGCAGGTTGAGAAAAAGCATCATCAATTTGAAAAAATGGAATCAAACTTCCTGCTGATCCAGCTAAACCCATAACAATACCCATTGTTAAAGAAAGTCCAATATATGGAACACTTACTCCAAACATAATCCCACCAACTCCCCATAGGAATCCTAACAACATTGCATAAAAAATAGCATCGCTAGGAGATGAACTGATAATGTCAAATAAATCAGGCATTACAATTAATGCCCATGTCATTGGAAAAATAATCATTGCAATTGTAACATGAACTAACCACCAGGCCTCCCATGATAATGGATTCATATATTTCATTCCCAAGCCAAAAGTTCCTTGAAAAAAACTTGCAAATATTAATAGTATAAAGGGTAAAAATAATTCCATAATTCTAAGTTTTGTTATTTATAATGCTACGCTTATCCTTTTTTTTGTTAAATAATCATAAAGAGCTAAATGTGAACAATCATGCCCAATTCCACTTTCTTTTATCCCACCATGGGGAAGATAAATAGCATATTTAATTCCATTTACTTGTACTTCACCAAAATTTAAATTTTCAGAAAAAAAGTCAATTCTTTGTTTATCATTTGTAAAAATATAAGATGCTAAACCGTAATCAGTGCTATTAGCTAACTTTAAAACTTCATCATCACTACTAAATTTAATTATCGATGCAACAGGACCAAAAATTTCTTCATTAAATATCCTCATGTCTTGATTAACGTTAGTAATTACAGTTGGTTCAAGCCAATTTCCATCACTAAAGCTTTCTGGAATTTTACCTCCATATTCTAATTTAGCTCCACTTTTAATAGAGTCACTAATCAAATCTAATATTCTATCTCTTGATTTTACAGTTATCAAGGGACCCATATCTGGGCTGCTATCTTCACCAAATCCAAGCTTCAGTTTTTTAACTCTTTCTAAATAATATTTCAAAAACGTATCATAAATTTTATCATGGACAAAAAAGCGATTTGCTGCAACACATATCTGTCCTGAATTTCCAAATTTAATTCCAATTGCTAAATCAATAGCTGTATCTAAATCAGCATCATCAAATACAATAAATGGAGCATTACCACCTAATTCCATACTTAGCCTTTTAATACTTGTTGATGAATCCGCATAAACTTTTTTTGCTGTTGCTGTAGAACCAATCATTGTTATAAGTCTTGGTATTTTACTTTTTGATAAAGTGGTAGCTACTATTTCTGGTTCTCCACAAATTATATTTACAACACCAGCCGGAAAATTTATATCATTCAATATTTTACCAATTAAATAAGCTGAAACAGGTGATTCCTCTGATGGTTTAATAATTATACTACATCCAGAAGCAAGTGCTGGACCGATTTTAAAAGCTAAGTTTAATAGTGGAAAATTCCATGCCAAATATGCAACAACGACACCAACAGGATAGTTTTTTAAAGTATGGTTGTGGGTATTTTCTTTATCTTCAATAATTGAATCTGAAAAATGATTTTTCATTGCATCTGGGTAGAAATCTAAGCTATTGATAAGCGAATCAATATCCTCTTTAGATCCCTCATAAGTTTTACCCATTTCATATATTATAGCTTTTCTAAGTAATTCTTCATTATTTATAACAGCCTCTTTAAACTTATCCATCCACTTCTTTCTTTGATCAAGTTTTAGTTTAGACCAATTTTTGAAACCAATTTCTGCAGCTTTGAGTGCATTTTCAGAATCTGTTTTTTCTGCCCATGACAGATTTGCAATGGGTTGATTATTTGCAGGACAAAATATTGTTTTTTCGGATTTACTAATTGAATCAATTAGTTTACCGCCCACATACATTTTTAATTTTCCAAAATTCACTTAATTAATTTCAATTGCACCAATATCTGGCTTGTTGGTAATTTTATTTCCTAGTATATCTTTATTTAGTTTTAAACCTATCCTAATTCCTACAGTGTCATTTTCAATATTTTTCACAATGATCCCCTTGTCTTTTATTAAATCATTATTTGTGGGGTAATAATCTGAAATCGATTCTCCACCTAAATTTTTAAATAAGGGATTCCCGATAATTGACTTATTAGGTTGAATTAAGACTTCCTTTGGCCAATGATTTTTAAGAAATAAATTATTTTCAAAAAAAACATTTTCTATATTTCCAGGCCCTCCTTTATCTGGTTTGTATTGATCTCCCAAAACCATTGCTGTTTCTCCTTCAAAGTAAAAAATATTATTAGCAACCAAAACACCTTTTGAGTTTTTGTCTACGGCAATTTTTGATACAATATCTTTATTTACAAATACAGTATTATTATAAATGTAACTATTGTATGGTCCATGTCTTTTATTGCCATTTCCAACAAATCCGCTAAGCCAAAAGGATTTACCTTCTTGAAAGTTATTTCCCTCACCTTTAACTCTATATCCATCGTTAATACTAACATTATACCTGTAAGAACAATTATAATTATTTCCCAAAATTTCAACAAAACCACCAGCATTGTTTTTACTCAAGTTGTATTGTACAACAATGTCCTTACAATTAAAATCAATATGGCAACCAGCTGAATCAGCAGGACCATTAGCATTTTGAAATTTATTTTTTTCAATTAAACCAAGAGTACTTCCCCATGTCCATAATCCACTTCCACGGCCCCATTTTCTTGAATCATCATTTGATCCTGAAAAATTTATATCATTTTCGTAAGCGTGTAGATTATATGTGCTATTAAAAACCATTCCAGGACCTCCTGTTTTTAATAATTTATTATTAAAAACCTTAACATTTTTAAATTTATTATCAAGTTTACCTTTTACTCTAATACCGGAATGAGATATATTTTCAATTAATGAGTTTTTAATGATTATATTCTCAAGATTACCCGAATCACTTAAGTTTAAAATACGTATTCCCCAACCATAACTTTGTGTTCCATTAGGACTTCTAACTTCTTTAGGATTTCTTTTGAAACCTTCATTATTAAAAAAAATATCTTTAATAGTTACATCATTAATTATAAAATTATCATGAGTTTCATCATCAGAAACAATGTATAGAATACCAGCTCGAAGATCTTGTTTTAAAAGTTGATGTGGATTGTGACTTTCATTTCCTCCGTTAGCTTCAATTTGAATATTTGAAATATTAATATTAGAGGAATTTTCAACTAAAATACCCGATAAACTTCCTTTAGCATTGATAATTGGTTTTTTTTCAGAGGAATTATTTTTGTAACTCGATATAATAATATTTTTTTTATTTTTTAATTCAATTGAACCATTGAAGACTGAACCATTTGCCAAGTATATTTCACTTTCATTTTTTAAATCAATCTGATTTAATTTTTTAATTGATTTGAAAGGCAAGTTTATTGTACCTGAATTATTATCGTTTCCATTTACTGAATCAAAGTAATATTTATTATTTACTTGGCATCCAGCAAGAAAAATTATTAAACAAAAAATAAAAAATCTAGTTCCCATTGTAAGCTCCTATATTAGGTTTTTCGTTATCTGAAACGTTGTTCCCAAAAAAATCTTTTCCACCATTATTCTGTATAAAATTCTTAACATTTGAGCTTCCATTAATAACTATCCCAGCTTTTATTGCTGGACTTCCAGATTTTAATTTGTAATCATTAGGTGATGATCCCCCAGGGTTATTCAAAAGAGGATCAGTATTAAATATTTCACTAGAATCATGTTTGAAATCGTAAGCTGAGTTAATATCAACAGTTCCATAATAAAGATTATTTTTAAATTTATTATACTCAGATTCATTTCTTATTTCAAATGTAACCTTAGCTTGGTCACTTATGTAAAGAAGATTGTTGTACACAAATGTTTCTTCGGACATTTCTCTGAACAAAATGCCTAAATGATCCATTGGACTATTATTCACTGAGTTAATACTTGGCACAAAAACTGTATTATTATAATAAAAATTATTCTTAGAAGCTTTTTTTCTATTTGTTCCTGCAAAATCAGAGACCCAAAAAATTAATCCTTTGTGTTGACCAGTTCTAGTCCCATCCCCAATACTTATATTGTACCTATATCCACACATTTCATTTTCTCCTAAAATTTCTCCAAAACCACCAAAATTATTTTTACTTAAATTATATTGAATAACAACTCTTTTACATCCCCAGTCAATGTGTGCTCCAAAAGAATCTTGTGGGCCATAAGCATTTTCAAAAATATTATTTTGTATTATGGTATCATTACACGTGTAAGTCCACATACCACTTCCTCTATTCCACATTCTATTGTCTGTGCTAGCTCCTGTACCGTTAAAGTGAGAATTTTCAACCAATACATCTTTACACCTGGCTAAAACGATCCCCGAACCACCAGTATTTGTAAATTTTGAATTAGTAATTTTTATATTTCTGTGATAAAAATCTTCATTGGCAGGTGACATCCTATTAACAATATGAACCCCATAATGTCCAGTTAGTGAAATCTCTACATTATCGATATCAATATTATCATAATAATTTACCTGTGAATTATTGTATGATTCAAACCTAATTCCATAACCTTGATGTTTTTTTGAATTGTCAGATGGTGTTGGATATACATCTGAAATAATTAAATTTTTAATAGAAATATTAGAAATGTTTCTTCCATCACCATACCTTAAAACAAGTAAGCCGTATCTTTCATCCTCACCAGATCTTTCAGATCCATTCATTAATTTTGTTTCTCCATTTGATAATTTGTGCGATGCTTGATTCGTTAATTGTAAACCATCTATATTAATATTTTCTACATTCTCTAAAAAAATACTCGCTTGATAGCCATTTCCATCAATTTTGGGCTTAGTACCAGTTCCGTAATTGCTTATCTCAATTTTATTAGAATCATCACCGGAACCTAAAAGTTTGAAATAACCTCTCCATGTATCTCCACTTTTGAACATTATCTTGTCTCCAGCTTTATATGTAATACTATTTATTTTACCTAGATTTTTAAATGGCTTATCTTCACTTTTACCGTCATTACTGTCGTTTCCAGAAGAAAAACTTATATAATAGGTTGTGTTTCCTGGTGAGGTATATGAGGAAAAATCGTTAGGATCAGTAGTTTCACCCGAACTACTATTCCCTCCGCTATTGTTTCCTCCATTATTATTGTTGTTTCCTCCAGTGTTGTTTCCAGTATTATTTGAATCACCACTATCAGATCCAGTGTCAGATGAACATGCTACAGATAAAACTGTAAATATTATTAAAATTATATTGTTGAATTTCATTATAATCTAATCTAATTAAAATATTATGAAATTAAAAGCAATAGTTTTCTCATTATTTATCTTAAAGCCCTCATTTATTAACTATAGATAATTTATTTAAAGTCAGTTCACTAAATTTATGTAGATGAATTTAATTAGTAGGATGCTTAAATTTTTAATTACTTTTTTTTTAGCACTATGTATTATTTCTTGCGAAAAAAATCTTAGTCCTAATATAGTTTTAATAATGGTAGATGATTTAAATGATTATACTGAGGTTTTTAATGGTCATCCTCAGGCCAAAACCCCTAATATTAAAAAACTTGCAAATTCTGGTATTTCTTTTTTAAAAGCCTACACTAATGACCCAATGTGTGGTCCCTCAAGGGCTAGTATGATCATGGGTGTTTATCCACATAATTCCTCAAATTTTTGGCAAGAATCTTGGCTTAAAAATGAAGTGCTTGCAAATACAAAAACAATGATGGAGAAATTTAAAGAAAATGGATATAATGTTGTTGGTAGTGGAAAGATTTTACATCATCATTCACCTGAAATATGGACAGAATTTGAGCATAGAGCTGATTATGGACCTGTATTATATAAGGGTGAAAGAAAAAAAGGTAAGAGAGGAGTAGCTCACCCTGATGTTCCTGAACCTTTTTCTTCAATTGGTCAAATTGATGGATCATATGGACCGTTTAGAAAGCTTAGAAGTTTTGAGAAAATAAATGAACAACTTTCATGGGCATATGGTGGATCCAGGGGTTATAAAGAATTTAAGTACAATAGTGAAGAGGACAGAGATTTAACACCTGATGAGATCAATGCTAAGTGGGCTGAGGATAAACTTACT
>NTKN01000042.1 GCA_002457715.1 Cryomorphaceae bacterium MED-G14 | reverse complement strand
AAGGACTGATGATTATCCACATACTGGAGGATTAACTTATGGAGATCTCCCTGCAAGTAAACGGATACCGGGTGCTGCTATTAGTACTAATGGTGCCGATAAATTAAGTAGTCTTTTAAAAATCAAACCTGATCTTAAATTTCTTTTTAGGCAACAGTGCAAACAACTTCCAGATTCTCAGTCTTACAATGTTATAGCAGAAAAAAGAGGATCTGAATTTCCAGATGAAATTATCTTAGTAGGAGGTCATTTAGATTCTTGGGATATAGGAGATGGAAGTCACGATGATGGTGCAGGTGTTGTTCACTCTATGGATCTTCTAAATATCTTTAATAAAATTAATTATAATCCAAAAAGAACCATAAGAGTAGTATTGTATATAAATGAAGAAAATGGTTTAAGAGGTTCTCTTAAGTACAAAGAAGTTTCAGATAGACAAAAATTAAATCATATTTTTGCTATTGAATCTGATGCAGGAGGTTTTAGACCTCTCGGTTTTTCCTTTACTACAAATAATGATGATTTTATTAAACTTTTAGAGTGGAAAAAATATTTTGCACCATATTTTATAAATGTTTTTATTAAAGGTGGTAGTGGTGCAGATATAGCCAATTTAAAGACTGATAATAATATTTTAGCTGGATTAAGACCTAATTCGCAAAGATATTTTGATTATCATCATACTGAAATTGACACCTTTGATGCTATCAATAAAAGAGAACTAGAAATGGGTTCAGGAGCTATTGCATCATTGGTTTATCTTTTTGACAAGTACGGATTAAGATAATATGGACTTAATATTAGAATTAGATAGAAATTTGTTAATATTTCTAAATTCTTTGGGCTCTGAAAAATTTGATGATTTATGGTTAATAATAACCAACAAGTTTACCCATATCCCACTTTACTTGTTATTGCTTTTCTTGCTCTTTCATAGTTTAAAATCCAGTTACAAGAAATATAAATTATATAAAGTATATTCTATTTATATATTATCAATTGTTTTTTTAATATTCATTAGTGATCAGTTATCTAATTTATTTAAATATTCAATACAAAGACTCAGACCATGTCACGATGATCAAATACAAAATCTTATACGTATTGTAAAAGAAGATTGTGGAGGTCTTTATAGTTTCTTTTCTGCACATGCTTCAAATTCTTTTGTAATTGCTACAATTTTTATTTTGTTTATGAATAGAAAAAAAGAATATTATTCATTACTTATTTGGGCTTTATTTGTAGCATATAGCAGAGTTTATTTAGGTGTTCATTATCCATCTGATATAATTATAGGGTCTTTAATTGGGATTACAGTTTCTTATTTGTTTTACACTGTAATATTTAATCGATTAGAAAGAAAATTACTTTAGTAATTCTGGAAATTTCTTTTTAAAATCATTTATTCTTGGTACGGAAACTTTCCATATGTAAGGATTATTAGGATTATTTATTTTGTAATCTTGATGATAATCCTCTGCGATGTAGAATATTTCAAATTTAGTCACTTCGGTAACAATTCTTTTATAAGTTTTGTTATACAATAATTTTTGAATTTCATTTTTTATAATATTTTTTTCCGAATCATTTTTATAGAATGCAATAGATCTATAATGTGTTCCAATATCAGGACCTTGACGATTTAAGGTAGTTGGATCATGTGATGCAAAAAAAACTTCAACTAATTTTTTAAATGATATTTTTTTTGAATCATATATTACTTTAACAGTTTCGGCATGGCCTGTCTTTCCAGTTAAAACCTGATAGTAATCAGGGTTTTTAGTTTTCCCGCCAGAGTATCCAGATTGAACTTCACTAACACCATTTAGACTCTCATAAATTGTCTCCACACACCAAAAACAACCCGATGCAAAATAAGCTTCTGAATAATTATTTTGTGAGTTTAAATTTAAATTAATAAATATTATAGTAATGTAAATGATTTTTTTCAAGCCTAAATTTTTTTTAATAATTCCTCACAAAAATTATTCCAGGAAAATTTTTTCTTTAAGGTTGATAAATTTTTTATTTTTTTTGAGTTGTTGGAACTTAGTGCTTTAATTATATTTTTTGAAATGGATTCATAATCTTTACTACATATGTATCCATTTTCATTATTAATCATTTCTTTTATACCTCCTTCGCCTGTTGTAACATTAATTTTTTCGAATGAAATACCCAATGCTGTTATTCCACTTTGTGTAGCAGTTATATAGGGTTGAACTATAATTTCAGATGCTCCCATGTAATATTTGATATCTTTCTCACGAATAAAGCCATTGCTAAAGATTACATTATTTTTTAATGATAATTTATCTATTAAATTGATATATTTCTTTTTATTGTCGATAAACTCACCTGCAATTATAAGTTTAATTTTATTATCAAAATCAACAATATTTTTGAAGCTTTTTAATAATAATTCAACCCCTTTGTATTTTCTTATCATTCCTAAGAATAAAATATATTTATTGTTTTTATTTAATTTAAGTTTCTTCAAAGACTCATCTTTTGAAGCTATTTTTAGGTCATCAATTGGATGAAATAATGTCTGTGATTCTCTTTTTGAAAAAGACTTAATTTGTTTTGAAGTGTATTTAGATAATGTTATTATGGTATCAAGTGATTTGATGTATAATTTTAAAATTATTTTGTTAAATAAATAATTTTCGTGAGGGAATACATTGTGAAATAATCCTATTTTTTTTGTATTTAAAGTATATGACTTATTGATTAATAAATAGGCTAAACCAGTAATTGGAGTCCAGTATGTCGTTATAACATAATTTATTTTCTTTTCTTTTATTAAACGTTTAATTTTCCACCAAGTAGTTGGATTATATGGGTTTATCTTTAAAACATTTTTATTTTCTTTTTTTTGACTTGAAATTTGTTTTTTTTTATTTCTTAAAAAAAAAGGATAGCTTCTGTCAAAGCTTATGAAGAAACAATTTTTAAACTCTTCTAAATGTAAATATAGTTGATGATTGAAATCAGAAATTCCACCTTTTAAGGGGGGGTAAGGACCAATTATTAAAATTTTCATTTTCTTTAATTTTCATTTAAGATCCATGTTCCATTTTGTATTAAAGGTTCAGCTTGTTTATACTTAACTTGTTTAACCTCACCTGTTTGAATATTCTTAATTTTTACTCTTTCATTTCTTCCAATTTTTCTCTGCTCTCTTACAATAGTTTCAACTACGGAGTTTCCACTAGAGACTCTAGCTCCAACTTCTCTATTTCTATTTGCCATCTCGTCACTGTTTAAGATCTCTTCTTTGGAAGTATTATATCTTTCTCTTCTTCTAGTCTGCCTGTCTTCAGTTATTTCATTAGGATTTTTAGATGGTAACTCACCCTTAAACAAAAATGTTAATATATCTTTGTTAAGTTGATCAATCATACTAAAAAATAGTTCTTTAGCTTCAAACTTATAAATAAGTAAAGGATCCTTTTGTTCATGAACTGCTAATTGTACAGATTGCTTTAGCTCATCCATTTTTCTTAAGTGTGTTTTCCATGTATCATCAAGAATAGCTAATGATATATTTTTTTCAAAATCATTAATTAATTCCTTTCCCTCAGATTCATAAGCCTTTTTAAGGTCTGTCACGATATTCATAGTTTTCTTTCCATCAGTAAATGGAACTACAATTCTTTCAAACTTATTCTGTGGATTTTCAAAGACATTTTTAACAACAGGGAAAACTTTTAATGAGTTTTCATAATTCTTTTTCTCGTAATGTTTTAAAACAACATTATATAGATCATCAATAATTCTATTTTGATCTAAATTCTCAAACTCATCTTTATTGAAAGGAGATGTAATTGAAAAGAATCTTATTAGATCGAATTCAAATGATTTAAACTCATTATTATTTTTTGCTGATATATAAATTGATTCAACTGTTTCATAAATCATATTTGCAATATCTACCTTAAGTCTATTAACATCTAGGGCATTTTTTCTTTTTGTGTAGATGACTTCTCTTTGTAGATTCATAACATCATCATATTCTAATAATCTTTTTCTTATACCAAAATTATTTTCTTCAACTTTCTTCTGTGCTCTTTCAATTGTTGTTGTCATAAGTGAATGCTGAATTACTTCACCATCTTTATGACCCATTTTGTCCATCATTCTAGCTACCTTATCAGATCCAAAAAGCCTCATTAAATTATCTTCCAATGAAACATAAAACTGTGAGCTCCCCGGGTCACCTTGTCTTCCAGATCTTCCCCTTAATTGTCTATCAACCCTTCTTGAATCATGTCTTTCTGTTCCAATTATAGCTAAGCCACCTCTTTCTTTTATTTCATCAGATATTTTAATATCAGTTCCTCTACCAGCCATGTTGGTTGCTATTGTTACGATACCGGCTTTGCCAGCTTCAGCAACAATATCTGCCTCTTTCTTATGTAGCTTAGCATTTAAAACATTGTGTTTAATATTTTTAATATTTAACATTCTTGAAAGAAGTTCAGAAATTTCTACTGATGTTGTTCCTATTAAAACAGGTCTTCCTTGTTTTACAATCTGATTAACATTGTCTATTACTGCATTATATTTTTCTCTTTTCGTTTTATATATTAAATCATTTTGATCATTTCTTATAACAGGCTTGTTTGTTGGTATTTCTACAACATCTAGTTTATAAATGTCCCAAAACTCACCTTGTTCTGTAACTGCAGTTCCAGTCATTCCTGAGAGTTTACGATACATTCTAAAATAATTTTGAAGAGTTATAGTAGCAAAAGTTTGTGTTGCATCCTCAATCTTAACATTTTCTTTAGCTTCAATAGCTTGATGAAGACCATCTGAATATCTCCTGCCCTCCATAATTCTACCGGTTTGTTCATCAACAATCTTCACCTTGTTATCAATTACAACATATTCAATGTCCTTTTCAAACAAAGTATATGCTTTAAGTAACTGATTCAAGGTGTGGATTCTTTCACTTTTTAAGCTAAATTCTGTATAAACTTTTTCCTTTTTTTCAGCTTCATTTTCTGGTTTTAAATTTTTGTTTTCAATTTCTGAAATTTTAGTTGATATATCAGGTAAAATGAAAAAATTAGAATCATTTACATCTTTTGATAAATGCTCAATTCCTTTATCTGTTAACTCAATTTGATTATTTTTTTCATCAATAGTAAAAAATAAGTCTGCATCAATTTTAGGCATTTCCCTATTATTGTCCTGCATGTAATAATTTTCTGTTTTTAATAATATTTGTTTAACACCCCCTTCACTTAAAAACTTGATTAATGCTTTTGTTTTTGGAAGACCTCTGTAAGCTTGTAATAACTTAAAACCGCCATTTTCATTATCACCTTCGTTGATAAGATTTTTACTATCCGATAAAATTTGTGTTACAAGTTGTTTTTGAATTTGAACGAGGGATGATATTTTAGGTTTTAAATCATTAAACTCATGGTTATTTCCTTTTGGGACAGGTCCGGAAATTATTAATGGTGTTCGTGCGTCATCAATTAATACAGAATCTACTTCATCAACAATTGCATATGAATGTTTTCTTTGGACTCTATCCTCTAATTTGTGAGCCATATTATCTCTCAAATAATCAAATCCAAATTCATTATTAGTTCCATAAGTTATATCAGCTAAATATGCGTTTCTTCTTTCAATTGAATTTGGTCTATGGTTATCAATACAGTCAACACTTAATCCATGAAATTCAAAAATTGGAGACATCCAAGCGCAGTCTCTTTTTGCTAAATAATCATTTACAGTGACAAGATGTACTCCATTTCCTGATAATGCGTTTAAATAGACAGGTAGAGTGGCAACTAATGTTTTACCTTCTCCGGTTTGCATTTCAGCAATTTTACCTTTGTGAAGAACAATACCCCCAAATAGTTGAACATCATAATGTACCATATCCCATATAATATTCTTTCCTGCTGCATCCCAACTATTACTCCATTTTGCCTTGTCTTTATTAAGAGTTATATAATTTTTTTCAGATGAAAGTTTAATATCATTCTCATTTGCTGTAACTATCACTTCTTCATTTTTACTAAATCTTTTTGCAGTTTCTCTAATAATGCAAAATGCATCAGGAAGAATCTTATTTAAGTAAATATCTAATTCATCTAAAAAATTTTGATCTATTTCTTCAATATCATTATATAATTTTTCTTTTTTTTCAATGTCAGATTCGTTTGAAATATTACCATTTAAAACATCAATTTTATCTTGAAAAGGTTTTTTAAGAGACTTTATTTCTTTTTTAAATTCATTAGTTTTATTTCTTAATTCATCGTTAGAAAGATCAGAGTAATTTTCCTCTAATGAATTTATACTGAGGACTATTGGAGATATTTCCTTGAGGTCTTTCTTTGCTTTATTACCAACAAAAATTTTTATAATAGAATTAAGTATACTCATTGATTGTACTCAAATTTAACTAAAAAAAAAGCCTCAAATAGAGACTTTTAGTATATAATTTTAAAATATTAATTTAATACTCATCTTCATTCCATAAATAATCCTCCTCGGTTGGAAAATCAGGCCATATATCTTGAATTGATTCATAAACGTCTTCATCTTCTTCTTCAATAGCTTGAAGATTTTCAACAACTTCAAGAGGGGCACCTGTTCGAATCGCAAAATCAATTAATTCATCTTTATTCGCAGGCCATGGTGCATCCATCAGATATTGCGCAAGTTCTAATGTCCAGTACATAATTAACTAATTAAATTTCTGCAAAAGTATATTTTTATTGCATTTACACAACTGTTTAAAAGAAAAATAACATATTATTAATAATTTGTTACTTTTTACCCTTTATTATTAGTGAAAAGTAATAGCTACAAATTATAATCAAAATAAAAAGAGAAATTCTATATATATAATCTCCAAATTGGACATATATAGTTACAATATCATTTTCCTTGTAGTTTGCTGAAATTATACTTTCTTCATTATAATTAGTTCTAATTATTTCGTCTCCCCTTGAACTTATTATTCCAGAAATACCAGTATTTGCACTTCTTAAAATATTTTTTCTAGTTTCTACTGCTCTAAGTTTAGCATATGAAAAATGCTGCCTGTGACCTTCAGTATTTCCCCACCATGCATCATTTGTAATAATTGCTAATGCTTTCCCCCCATTTTTTATATAATCTGTCAAATATTCACCATAAATGGATTCATAGCATATTATTGGAGATATATTATAATTTTGACTTTTAAATACACTTCTTTTTTCCTGAAATCCTCTTGTTTGGGTTGATCCTCCAAAATCAAGTAAAACTTGTCCTAATATTGGCTCTAAAATTTTTCTGTATGGCATTTTTTCAACACCCACTACAAGTTTAGACTTGTGATAAAAATTAGTTGTATCACTAAAATATATAGCGCTATTATAAATATTTAGCCACCTATTATCTCTAATTTTATTTGAATATTGCTTAATTAAAGTTGAATCATATAAAATCTCATATAATTCAATTCCACTTAAAATTACGTTATTATATTTTGAATTTAGATCGAAAATATTTTTAGACAAATCATTATAATAATAGCTATTGATTTGTACTCCCTCCGAGAAAAAAGTTTCTGGTAAGAGAATCAAAGAATTTTTAATTCTGTTAATATCTACTATCTTTTTAAGGTAATCTAAATTATCATTATTTGTTATCGAATACTTTTCTGAATATGGGTCTATGTTAGGTTGAACAATTGAAATATTTTTTACTTCACCATTTTCTTCAAAATTTTTATATGTGATAACAGAAATTATCGTTGGTATTATTAATATTGATAATAGAGCATACACTAATATTCTTGATTGATTGTTTTTTTTATGATTAAAATAAATTTTAAATAAAATAATATTTATAATTAAAACCCATAAAGTACCGCCAAAAACACCTGTGTATTCGTACCATTGAATTATCCACGTATTTTCAGAAAAAACATTTCCAAAAATTAGCCACGGCCAAGAAAAATCCCAAACTAAATGAAGTTTTTCGTAACATATCCATAGTGTAGTAAAAAATATATATCCTAATTTTTCATTTGTTTTTATTTTTACTTTCCTAAAGAGATAAAATACAACTGTCATCATTAATGAATTTACTACGCAAGCAAAAAAATAACCAAATACGGTAGCATAAGTTAGCCAGTAAGTAGTTGTAAGATTCCAGGTTAAAAATCCAGTAAAAAAAACTAAAAAAATATACTTACCATTATAAAATTCATTTACATAAAAAAAGGGAATTAGAGCTAAAAAAATTAAAGGGAAAAAACCATAGGTTGGCCATGAAACTGTAAATGTCAACCCTCCAATTAGTGTTAATAAAATAGCTTTGTAAATATTCAAAAATTAAATTTTAAATTTGTTTAATATATAAACTTAACTTAAGATTTGAAATTTATCAAACACCTTCCAAATTTTCTTACAATTTGCAATGCCTTGTTAGGTTCTTTTGCATTATTTGTATTATTTATTGATAGTTTAGAATTTTATGGTGATGATAAATATTTATTTGTAATCTTATTAGTATTTTTTGCAGCAATTTTTGATTATTTAGATGGATTTTTTGCAAAAATTTTAAATATTAAATCAAAAATTGGTTCTCAATTAGATTCCTTTTCAGATTTAATCTCTTTCGCTATTGTTCCTACATTTCTTGTGATTGATTTTATTTCTGAAAATGAATATCCTACATATTTAAAGCTTTTACCATTACTTATAATTATTTGCTCAATATACAGGTTGTCAAAATTTAATGTTCTTGAAAGTTCAATCCATTTTAAAGGTTTACCAACTCCGGCAAATGCCTTGTTTTTTTTAGGATTTCCATCATTTATTTTTTCTTTAAGTGAATTGATTTTAGTCTCAATTATTATTTTTTTTTCATTCCTATTGATAAGTAATTTTAAATTCTATTCATTTAAATCCTTTAAAAATAAAGATGAAAAGCGGTTTCTATTAGTTTTGATTTTAATAGAATTACCCGTAATTATATTAAGTTTTGTTAAAAGGGTTGAATTTGCTTCTTTACTAAGTTATATGGTTTTAGTTTATATTATATCTTGCTTTCTTATATCAGGAATTAATAAACAAGCTTCATCAAATTGATCTTTGTGAATAAATACCTTATGGGTATATAAATAATTTGGTATTCCAAATCCAGCTAAACTTGCAGATTTACTTTCATCTTTTATAATTGGATATATGTTTATATGATTGAGTTTGTTTTTTAATTCTATTGATTTAATATGAGATCCATAAAATATTTGTATGTAATCAGTCAATGCTTTTATATTTTAAATCTTTTCTTCTGTAAATAAAATTTTGTCCAAGGTAAACTTTTCTAACCATTTCATCCTTTGCTAATTCTTCAGGTTTACCGCTTTTTAAAATTTTTCCCTCAAACATAAGATATGTTCTGTCGGTTATTGCTAATGTCTCTTGAACATTGTGGTCAGTTATTAAAACACCAATATTTTTTGTTTTAAGGTGAGCAATAATTTTCTGTATTTCTTCAACAGCAATAGGATCAACCCCTGCGAATGGTTCATCAAGTAAAAGAAACTTTGGCTCAGTAGCTAAAGCTCTTGCAATTTCAGTTCTTCTTCTCTCACCACCAGAAAGTAAATCGCCTCTATTTTTTCTAACTTTTTCTAAACTAAACTCTTTGATTAGGCTTTCTAAATCATTTTTTTGCTCATGTTTTGATTTTTCTGTCAGTTCTAATACAGCTTTAATATTTTCTTCAACAGTTAATTTTCTAAAAACAGAAGCCTCTTGCGCTAAATAACCAATTCCTTGTTTAGCTCTTCTATACATAGGCTCTGATGAAATATTATTATTATCAATTGAGATTACTCCATTATCACATTTAATTAATCCAACAATCATATAAAAACATGTTGTTTTTCCAGCTCCATTGGGACCTAATAAACCAACAATTTCTCCTTGCTTTAGCTCAAGATCAACGCCTTTAACTACTTTTCTAGATTTGTATGATTTTTCAATTTTTATTGCTTCAAGTTTCATAATCAGCTCTTTTTCTTAATAACAATTTTTGATATATATATACTAATTTGATATAAGATTACAATTGGTATAGCTACAATTATTTGACTAGCAACATCTGGTGGTGTAATAACTGCAGCTAATACTAATACTCCTACAAGTGCAAATTTTCTATACTTTACTAAGATTTCTGGTGTTACTAATCCAATTTTAGTTAAGAAATATATAATTATTGGAAGCTCAAAAATAAGACCTGAGGCGAGTACAGATGCTCTGACTAGGCCTATATAACTACTCAAATCAAAATCATTAAAAATTTCCTCACTGACAGTATAATTTCCTAAAAAGTTAATGGACAAGGGGCAAATTACATAATAACCAAACAACACTCCAATAAAGAAAAGTAAACTTGATATAAAAATAAAACCTCTTGCATATTTTTTTTCATTTTGATATAGCCCTGGACTAATGAAACTCCAAAATTGATACAAAACATATGGGAAAGAAATAATAAAACCTGAAGCTATTGATGTCCAAATGTGAGCAGAAAATTGACCAGCCATTGTTCTGCTCTGAATTCTAAATGGCATTTCATTTATACAAAAACTATCATTCAATCCAAAAAAATTTGAAAGTTCACAAAGAGTTTTATAAGTAAAAAAATCTACACTCTTGGGTCCAAAAATAATTTTATTAAAGATAAAATCTTTAAAAATAAATGCTATAGATCCAAAAAAAACTATAGCTAAGAATGATCTCAGAATGTGCCATCTTAAATCCTCAAGATGATCTAAAAAAGACATTTCATTAGGATCTTTTAGTCTTATGCTCATATTCCTGAATTTAAAATTTGATGCATATGAACCATTCCTAAATAACTACCTTTTTCAACCACAATAATTTGGGTTATTTTATTGTTATTCATAATTTTCAGTGCATCTGAAGCTAAAGTTTTACTATCGATTATTTTTGGTTTATGACTCATAATTTTAGAAACATTTAATTCTAATGGGTCTTTATAGTTCTTAATTGTTCTTCTAACATCTCCATCAGTAATGATACCCACAACTTTTTTACTTTTTAAAATAGCAGTTGCTCCATACATTTTTGAAGAAATTTCCTCAATAGCATCTTTGAATTTGCTATTAAAATTAATTCCAGGAATTAAATCTTCATTAACTAAATCTTTTACGGTTAATGTTAGTTTTTTTCCTAGAGTTCCTGATGGATGATATTTTACAAAATCTTCAGTTTTAAAACCTTTTAAATACATTAAACAAATGGCAATTGTATCACCAATTAAAAGCTGTATACTAGTGCTTGTTGTTGGTGCTAAATTGTTTGGACATGCTTCTTTTTCAATTTTATAAACTATCAATTTATCTGATTTTTTTCCCAGAAAAGAATCTTTTTCAGATGTTATTCCAATTAAATTTATTTTTATTTTTTTTATTTGTCTTACCAAGTCAATAGTTTCTGTATTGTTTCCACTTTTTGAAAAACACAATACAACATCATCCTGCGTAATAAC
>NTKN01000041.1 GCA_002457715.1 Cryomorphaceae bacterium MED-G14 | reverse complement strand
TCATAATCGAATAAATCTTTACCCATTACTGTTTCTCTCAATATATTCAGAGCTGTGGCAGGTTTTCCATATGCGTTAGGGCCCAAACTATAAACATTTTCAGGGTTTGACATAATTGGAGCCAAAAAATTTTGATCGACACTCATGTAATCTACTATCAGCTCAGCTGGTCCTCTATCGGAGGGGAATTTTTTATATGGATATATTATATCTGGATATTTTTTTCCGAATTCTTGTTCAGCTAAATACTGAACAAATGTATTAATTCCTTCATCCATCCAAGCCCATTGTCTTTCATCGCTATTAACAATCATTGGAAAGAAAAAATGTCCAATCTCATGAATTATTACTCCAATCATTCCAAATTTCTCGTCGTCAGAATAAGAACCATCTATATTGGGCCTTCCGAAATTAAAACATATCATTGGATACTCCATACCAACTCTGTGAGCATGTACAGAAACAGCCTTGTGATAAGGATAATTAAATGTATAATCAGAATAAAATTTTAGTGTTTCAACAACAGTTATAGTAGAAAAATCCTCCCACATTGGATTACCCTCTTTCGGATACAAAGAAACAGCCATAACATCATCATTACCTATTTTTACTGCCATCATATCTAAAATATATTTTCTTGAAGTTGCAAAGGCAAAATCCCTAACATTTTTTGCAATAAATTTCCAGGTTTTTTTGCTATTGGAAAAAGATTTTTCAGCAATCTCAGCTTCTTCCTGCGAAACTATAATAACGGGCTTATCATATGATTTTTTTGCTCTATTATATCTTTTTAACATTTCCTTTGAATAAACTTCTTTTCGATTGATTAATTCACCGGTAGCTTCCAATATATGATCGGCTGGTACTGTTATGTTAACCTCATAATTTCCAAATGGTAAAGCAAATTCTCCATCACCCCAAAACTGATAGTTTTGCCATCCTTCAACTTCATCATAAACACACATCCTCGGAAAAAACTGTGCTATCGTATAGGCACGGTTGTCGTCATTTGGAAACGTCTCATAGCCAGATCTTCCCCTGTCCTCCAAACGATTATTAATATTGTACCACCATTTAATTTTAAATGAAAAACTTTGACCAGTTGCAATTGGATTAGGTAAATCAATTCTCATCATGGTTTGATTGATGAAAAAATCAAGATTTTTATTGTCTAATGACCTGACGTATTCAATATTAAAACCACCATCGAAGCTTTCACCTAAAAACTCGTCATCAAATGTATCAGGAATATACGCCGGTTGAATACTATTATCACTATCGTGTATCAAGCTCTGAGAATCTTTTGACCTAAGATTCTGATCTAATTGTACCCACAAATAATCTAATTTTTCTGGTGAGTTGTTAGTATATGTTATAATTTCATCTCCATATATTTTTTTATTAATATCATCTAACTCAACATTGATTTTGTAATCTGCCTGCTGCTGGTAATACTCAGGACCTGGAGCTCCTGATGCAGTTCTGAACATGTTTGGCGAAGAAAATTCTTGATTTAACTGACGAAATTTATTTGTATTTATTTTTTCTTGTGAAAAAGCATTTAAACAAAATAAAAAAAATGCAAATATGAATATCGATAAATTATTATTTATAAAATTCATAATATATAAAATTACTCATTATTAAAATTAAAACTATCTTTTGGATTATACATGTCTTGGATTAAGCTTTTTCTAAATCTACCATTTCTAAAAAGAATAATATTTTTTTGATCAGGAAAAGAGTTAAATAAAACAGAATTTTGAATATTAATTGATTTATTTTTTAAATCATTATCCATATTCATATAAAAATTTATTTGATCTCTTTTTTTTTCAAATCCTAAATACTCAAGGGTTATTCTTTCATTTTCAATTTGTATTATGAAGTTTTCACTCAAATACTTTTTAAATATTTTATTCAAATAATTATAATCCTTTTCGTAATCAACAACTGCTGAATCTAATTCTAGATCTTTTTCCAAGTCATCATAAAATACTTTTAAAGTTATTTCAAATGTTTGTGATTTTAAATCAAAATCAATCAATGTCGTACTCACATAGTACTTGTGTATTACAACAAATAATAGTATGTAGAAAAATTTAATTATTAATTGATTCATAAAATATATCAAGATTTGATAAAATTAATCCATGGTTAGAGTTTTTAAAATCATTTTCTAAATCAAAATTTTCAGTTGCACCTAATATAAACTCGTAAATTTCATCAATTTCCAACTTATATCTTTCTTGAAAATATTTTACTCCATAAAATTGAATAATCGACTCTATTGTATTATATCTAACTTCAAGTCCTCTTGCTATTTTTAAATTTTTATAATAGCCAGAGAGTTGTTTATAAATACCTTCAATATTTAATGGCATTACTGGAAGTAATAAAACATTAAGCAAAATTTGTGCATTATTTTTATATGCAATTTTTTCTTTTCTAATGCCCTTAAAACCAGGTATTCCAAAATCATCAAAGTTTAAAACTTCTGTTTTGTTTACTCTATTTGCATCCGCTAAAATATTTCCGGAAAGATTGTTAGGTGTTACAGTAACATTACTTAATTGATTTACTTTTTGTTCCAAATAAACTCTTAAAGAATCTGATTTAAAAATATTTTGATTGATAAATATTAAATGAGCTTTTATTTGTAATGATCTTAAATAAATTGAATCATTCAAACGAACACCTATTTTAAAAAAACCGTTAACATCAGAAATTGTAGTCCCACCAGTAGACTTATTTAAGATAACAATTCCACTTTTATCGATATCGTTATTTATAATTTTACCTGTTAAAGTTTTAATTTCATTAACCTGAGTGTGGGCTAATGAGATTATTAATACAAACAATAATGAAAACCAAACTCTAGTTGACAATTTTATTAAATTTTTTACTCTGTTTTACTAAAAAATCTATCAATTCGAACTCTTTATCTTTTTTTAAGAGAATTTTTGATGGAAAATTTTCATCACAATAAATTAAGAACTCATTGATTTTATCTTTTCGTATACCAAGACTTTTTATAAAAAAAACATCATCATAAACTTCTCGAATTAAATCACTTGGATTATAATTAAATGTAGAACTTTCTTCATTAGACTTTTTATTAATTGTATTAGCAATTAACTTATATAGATTAACAAAATTTAAACCATCTCTAAGTTTCCCCTGCTCATTAATTACATTTACAACTCTAGTAGATTTATCACTGGTGTAATCAAACCTTTTAAATTCTTCCTCTTTTAAATCTAAGAATTTTTCTCTATTCTCTGGAGTGACAACAACCTCATCGAGAGCTGTTACTTTTTCATTAACATCTACAACTATTCTATTTCTTTGCAAAATTTCTTTAGTAATAATAATTTCCCTAATCTGATATTGAACTGAGGAAAAAAGTATTTTATCATTTAGTTTAACTTCAACTTCAAATTCTCCTTCATTATTAGTTGTTGTTGCTATTTGGGAGGTATTATTAATAACATTGGCACCTTCAACATTAACGTTTTTATAAAGAACCTTTCCCTTAATCCATGTACGATAATCATTTTGTCCAAACGAAATGGATGAAAAAAGAGTAACTAAAACAAAAAAATATTTTTTAATATTCATAATTTAATTATTGAGCGGGAGACCGGGTTCGAACCGGCGACATTCAGCTTGGAAGGCTGACGCTCTACCAACTGAGCTACTCCCGCATTTTAGTTTTAACAATTTAAGATTAAATTTGTTAGAATTGAATCTTAACATAAAAATAGTTAAATCTAACAAGTTGCTTAACCTTAGGAGTAAAATCTTAAGAAACAACATGAATCCATCTAAATGTATTTTTCGAGGAGATGATAATAAAACATCATTTCATATTGGAGCTTACATTGATGGAATTTTAGTAGGTGGAGTTTCAATTATAAAAAACAAATGTTCATATAAAGATTTTCCTAATTGTTATCAGCTTAGAGGTCTATTTGTTGATTTTAATCATCAAAAAAAGGGTATCGGAAAGATGATAATTGAGAAAGTTGAGTCTTTACTTAAAAATAAAAAAGTTAATTATTTATGGATGAATGCAAGAGTTAAAGCACTTGATTTTTATTTAAAATTAAATTATACAAATTCTGAGATAACATACAATATGAACGAAATAGGTTTACACTATATGCTTTACAAAAAACTATGAATAAAAGTAAATTCTTTATTTTAATTATAATTTTAATTCATACATCAGAATTAATGTCGCAAAAAATAGACTTAGATATTCTTCAAGGTAAAACAACTAGACATCTTATTGGTGATACTGTTTTACTAGAAAAAGAAACTTTTAAAGCATTTGAAAAAATGAGAAATGCAGCTATGAATGATGGAATTAAAATTAAAATCATCTCTGGCCATAGAGATTTTGAAAGACAAACTTTGATTTGGAATTCTAAATTTATAAAGTTCACAAAAGAATTTAAATTAACACCTGATGAGGCTATAAATGAAATTATAAGATTCTCTACCATACCTGGAACATCTAGACATCATTGGGGAACAGAGATAGATATAATTGATGAAGATTTTAAAAATGAAAAAAATCCATTAATATCTGAAAAATATGAGTCTGGGGGTGTTTATAATAAATTGAAAAAATGGATGGATTTGAATTCCGAAAAATTTGGTTTTTACCTAACCTACACGAATGATGAACAAAGAAATGGGTTTGAATATGAACCATGGCATTACAGCTACAAGCCTATTTCAAAAAATCTTTTAGAAGAATTTAAAAAAAATAATATTTCAAAACTAATTTCTGATCTTGAAATTATGGGTAAAGAATATCTAACGAAAGAATTTATTAAAAAATATATTAATGAAAATATTCTAGGTGTTAATAAAGAACTAGAACTATAAATTGATATTATATCTTTAAATTTGCTGATATAAAATTGATTTGAAAGAAAAAAAACAAAGTATTTTAATTATTCTTGACGGCTGGGGAATATCAAACAATTCAGAGTTCTCAGCTATTGATCAGGCTAATACGCCTTATTTTGATAGCCTTATTAATAAATATCCAAACGCTAAACTATTAACTCATGGTGAAAATGTTGGGCTCCCTACTGGGCAAATGGGTAACAGTGAAGTAGGGCATATAAATATTGGGGCTGGAAGAATTGTTTATCAAGAGCTAGCAAAAATTAATCGTGATATCATTAATAAAACAATTAATGAAAATAAAAAACTGATCGAAGCTTTTAATTATTGCAAAACAAATAAAAAAAAGCTTCATTTTATTGGCCTTGTGTCTGATGGCGGAGTTCATTCCCACATAAATCATATTAAACACCTAATTAATCTGTCTAAAACTCATGACTTAAAAGATGTATTTATTCACGCTTTCACAGATGGTAGAGATGTTGATCCAAAATCTGGAATTAATATGATTAATGAACTTGTAGAATTTATGGAAGGAACAAATGCAAAACTTGCTAGTGTTTGCGGCAGATATTATGCAATGGATAGAGACAAAAGATGGGAAAGAACTAAGAAAGCATATGATTTGATTGTTAATGGAATTGGAAAAAAATCAAATGATATTGAAAAGTCGATTATTGATTCTTACAACAATAAAATAACTGATGAATTTATAGAGCCAATAGTAATTGTTGACAATAAAAATCTTCCCTTAGCAAAAATTGAAGATAATGATGTTGTTATATTTTTTAATTTCAGAACTGACAGAGGAAGACAACTAACTGAAGTATTAAGTCAAAATGATTTTAATGATTTTTCGATGAAGAAATTGAACTTGAAATTCTTAACAATGACCAATTACAATGATGAGTATAAAAATATTGATTGTATTTACGAAAATGAAAATATAAGTCAAACATTGGGTGAAGTTTTAGAACAAAACAAGAGAACTCAAATTAGAATTGCAGAAACAGAAAAGTATCCCCATGTCACATTTTTCTTTAATGGAGGAAAAGAATCACCTTTTAAGAATGAAACAAGAATCATGTGTCCATCTCCAAAAGTTGCAACTTATGATTTAAAACCTGAGATGAGTGCGTATGAAATTAAGGATTCCATAATACCAGAAATAAATTCAAATTCCGCTGACTTTATTTGCTTAAATTTTGCAAACCCTGATATGGTAGGACATACCGGAAACTTTGATGCTGCTGTTAAAGCATGTGAAACAGTTGATATTTGCTTAAAGGACATCGTTGAATCTTCAATTAATAATAATTACTCAATTATAATTATTGCTGATCATGGTAATAGTGATGTTATGAAAAATAATGATGGATCACCTAATACGGCGCATTCTACAAATCCAGTTCCTATTATTGTTATAGATTCAAAAACTGATAAAGTTAATGATGGTATCTTAGCTGATATTGCCCCCACTATTCTAAATATTATGGATATTGACATTCCAGAGAAAATGTCAGGAAAAATTTTAATATGAAAAATCTAATAAAACTAACTTTACTATTTATTTTACTTATTGGTTGTAATAGTAAAATAAAAAAAGAAGCTAATGTTGATAATGAAAATATTGAGTACGTAGATTTAATTGGTAAATTTAAAAGAGCAGAACTTGAGAAACATCCATTTATTAAAGATTCCTTTAATATGAATTACACTGATTATAAAGTAGATCATGAAGTATTAAAACAAATCAAACAATTACTTAAAAGAGATATTAGTATAAAAGTAATTATGGGTACATGGTGTGAAGACAGTAGGTTACTAGTTCCTCAATTTTTTAAAGTAATGGATAAATTAAGATTTAATAAAAGAAAAATTGAGCTAATAGGGTTGGATAATGAAAAAAAATCTCCAGATAACTATCACGAAATTTATGAAATAATAAATGTTCCAACATTTATATTCTACAAGAAAGAAAAAGAAATAAATAGAATAGTAGAAATAACTATTGAAACTTTGGAAAAAGATATTTTTAGTATTCTTAGTGATAGTGGCTATGAAAATGCTTACTATGGGTTCTAAAAAAATAGTAATTAAGACTGAGGATGAAATTGAATTAATTAGAGAAAGTGCTTTATTAGTATCAAAAACCTTGGGACTTATAGCTAAGGAAATTGAACCTGGGTCAAATTCTTTAAAGCTTGATAAGATTGCAGAAGAATTTATAAGAGATAATGGTGGAGAACCTGGTTTTTTAGGAATGTATGGATTTCCAAACACTCTGTGTGTGAGCCCAAATCAAGAAGTAGTACATGGAATTCCAAATGAAATACCATTTGAAAATGGGGATATTATATCAATTGATTGTGGTGTTCTTAAAAATGAATTCTATGGAGATCACGCTTACACATTTCAAGTTGGTGAAGTAACTGATGAAATAAAAAAACTACTAAATGTTACTAAAAAATCTCTTTATGAAGGTATAAGAGAATTTAAAATTGGAAATAGAGTTGGCGATATTAGCTATGCAATACAAAACTATAATGAAAAAAACGGTTATGGTGTAGTAAAAGATTTAGTTGGTCACGGATTAGGTAAAATTTTACATGAAAAACCTGAAGTACCAAACTTTGGAAGAAGAGGCAATGGAAAATCACTTGTTAATGGAATGGTTTTGGCAATCGAGCCTATGATAAATTTAGGAAGTGATAAAGTTATACATTTAAATGATGGTTGGACTATTGAAACAGCGGATAAAAAACCGAGTGCTCATTTTGAGCATAATGTGGCATTAATAAATGGTCAAACAAAACTTTTATCCACTTTTAAATATATATATGATGCATTAGGAATTGAATCCAATGAAGAAAATGAATTTAAATAAATATGAACTTCATAGTAAGATTATTGCTTAATTTATTACCAAGAATATTTCTCATTAAAACAAGTCTTTTACTTAAACCTTTTTTTGGTATTTTTTTTAAGGGAACAAAATTTACTGATCCAATTAACAATAAATCTTATTCTTACTTTTTTCCCTATGGATATAATAAACAAAGAAAAAATGCTTTATGTCCAGAAACATTTTCACTTGAGAGACATAGATTATTGTGGCTATATTTAAAAAAAGAAACTGACTTTTTTAATTCAAACAATAAGATACTTCATTTTGCTCCTGAACAATGTTTTCATAAATTTTTTAAATCATTTTTTAAAAGTTATACCACGACTGACTTAAATTCACCAATTGTTGATATAAAAGCTGACATATGTAATCTACCATTTAATGACAACTCCTTTGATTATATTTTGTGTAATCATGTCTTAGAACATATATATGATGACGAAAAGGCCATGAAAGAAATCTTTAGAGTTTTAAATAAAAATGGCATTGCAATTTTACAAGTACCCATAGATATGAAAAGTAATTTAACTCATGATGGAAGAGATACAGATGATAAAGAAGTAAGGAACAAACTTTTTGGACAATATGACCACTTAAGAATGTATGGTTTAGATTATTTTAAAAAACTAAAAAAAGTTGGTTTTAATGTAAAAAACATAGATTATCTATCAAAACTTACCAAAGAAGAAGTAGAAAAGTTCTCATTAACAAATGCTGGAACTATTCCCGTTTGTATTAAGGATTAATAAATAATTTTTTAAAACCAAAAGAAGAATATTCTGTTACATTATTTAATGAATCTACATAAATAATAAAAGAATCTATTTCATCATTACCTTCAGTTAATTTAATTGCATTATCAATATCACCTACCATCATAGCTGTAGCAAATGCATCTGCTGTAAAACAACTTTCGCTAATGACTGAGGCACTTAAAACATTTGTTTCTTGAGATTTACCATTGATTGGATTTATTGTATGAACATACTTTTTTCCTGATTTAGGATCAATTTTATAATTACGATAGTTACCTGATGTGGCTATTGAAATATTTTCAAGTTCTAATAGTTTGTAATAATTACTTTCACTTTTTAAATCAGGATTATTTATAGCAATTTTCCATTTTGATTTTTTTAGAATATTTATACCACTGGACTTTATTTCACCACCAATATCAATCAAATAATTTGAAACACCTTTGGACTCAATATAATTTGAAATAACATCAACTGCATATCCTTTAGCAATAGCATTAAAATCAAGTTTTGTCCTAATATTTTCTTTGTTTAGTTTACGATTATTAATTGAAATTTTATCAAAACCAACAGACATCATTATATTAAAAATTGAGTCTTCATTGATATTATTTTGAATTTTGTTAGGACCAAATCCATAATATTCAAGTAATAAACCTATTGATGGATCAAAAAGACCATTAGTTTTTTTATGTAATAATTTAGACTTGTTGTAAACATCAAAAAATAAATCATCAACATCAATATCATCTCCATTATTAATTTTAGATATTACAGATGAATTAATATATGTTGATAATGAGTTGTTAAAACCTTCAAAAATAGAATCAAGATTTTGTCTTGAAATTAGTTGATCTTCCTCAGAAAACATTTTAATATCATAATATGTTCCAAATGTATATCCAGTCAAATTAGTGAAATTTGTACTAGAGCTACAAGAATATAAAAAGATTACAAAGAGAAATAAAAGGTATTTTGAAATCTTAGCCTCCAAAATCGTCAAATCTAATATTCTCTGGCGGCACGCCGAAATCAAGAGCCATTTTTTCAACGGCAAGATTCATAAGAGGAGGTCCACAATAGTATACTTCAATATCTTCAGGTGATTCGTGAAAATTTAAATAATTATCAATAACAGCTTGATGAATAAAACCTACAAACCCATCGCCATCTCCATCTAACCCGTCTTTAACCTTCCAATTATCCTCTTCTAAAGGTTCTGATAATGCTATGTAAAATTTAAAATTTGGAAAATCTTTTTCTAAAGCTCTAAAATGGTCAACATAAAATAACTCTCTTTTTGATCTTCCACCATACCAAAAATTAACTATTCTTCCACTCTTTATGGTTCTAAATAACTGATACAGATGAGATCTCATAGGAGCCATACCAGCTCCACCACCAACATAAAGCATTTCAGCATCTGAATCATTTATAAAAAATTCACCATAAGGTCCAGAAATTGTTACAGTATCACCAGGTTTTTTTGAAAAAATATATGATGAGGCAATTCCAGGATTAACATCCATCCATCCATTTTTATTTCTATCCCAGGGTGGTGTAGCAATTCGAACATTAAGCATTATTTCTTTACCTTCAGCAGGATAAGAAGCCATTGAATAAGCTCTTTCAACATCATCATCATTTTTCATTTTTAAATTCCATAATCCAAAGTTATCCCACTCTAATTTAAATTTTTCAGGATCATCTGGGTGTTCTTTTGGATGAGAAGTTATATCAATTTCACTATAATTAACTTCACATTTAGGAATTTCGATTTGTATATACCCTCCGGCCTTATAATTCATTTCTTCAGGTATTTCAACAACAAACTCTTTAATAAAGGAAGCTACATTATAATTTCTAACAACTTTTGCTTCATATTTTTTAATTCCAAAAACCTCTTCGGGGACATGAATATTCATGTTTTCTTTTACTTTTACTTGACATCCTAATCTCCATCCTTCTTTGATTTCTCTTCTAGAAAAGTGAGGTTTTTCGGTTGGAAGTATTTCACCTCCCCCATCATTTACAATACACTTACATTGAATACAGGTACCTCCACCACCACAAGCTGATGGTAAAAAAACTTTATTATCTCCTAAGGTAGTTAATAACGTACTTCCAGAACTAACCTCAATTTCTTTTTCATCATTAATTAATATTTTAACAGGGCCTGATGGAAGTAATTTAGATTTTACGCCCAAAAGCATTGCAACTAATACGTAGATAACTAAAATGAAAATTATCGTACTAACAAGTATATATGTAAAAACACTCATAATTTATAATTTTATACCCATAAAGCTCATAAAACCTAAAGCCATTAATCCGGTTATTATAAAAGTAATACCTAAGCCTTTTAATGGAGCTGGAACGTTAGAATAAGCAATTTTTTCTCTTATTGCAGCAATTGCTACAATTGCCAAAAACCACCCGATTCCTGATCCTAAACCATATACTGCAGCTTCAGAAACACCCGAAAAATCTTTAATTTGCATAAAAAGGGACCCTCCTAAAATAGCACAGTTTACTGCTATAAGGGGAAGAAAAATTCCTAATGAGCCATAGAGTGCTGGTGAAAATTTTTCTACTATCATTTCAACTAATTGAACCATTGAAGCAATTACAGCAATAAACATTATTAAACTTAAAAAACTCAGATCTAGGTCTGCATATTCTGGACCAATCCATTTAAGAGCACCGTCAACTAGTAGATACTCATAAATTAAATAATTTAAAGGTACAGTAATAGTAAGAACAAAAATAACAGCTAGTCCCATACCAACTCCATTCTTTAGTGTTTTTGAAATGGCTAGATATGAGCACATTCCAAGAAAATAAGCAAAAACCATATTTTCTATGAAAATACTTTTGATAAATAAATTAGCGTACTCTTCAAACATAACTATTAACCTTGTTCAATTAATTTTTCATTTCTAGATCTCTGAATCCATATAATGATTCCAACAGTAATTAA
>NTKN01000040.1 GCA_002457715.1 Cryomorphaceae bacterium MED-G14 | reverse complement strand
CCATCTTTATAAAATCTATCCTCTTTAAATGAAACTGTCACAGATGAATTATCATCTCCATTGAGTTTAATTGGAATTGCGTTCCACAAAGTTCTTTTGATGGAATCGTATGGTTCATGAAGAGCCAACACTACATTTTCAAGCTCAGATAATGGGGTAGTTATAGCTTTACCACCTTGAGGAGGTAAATAAGTTGCAGTATCAGCAAAAGATTTCTTCATGGTTTCAATATCTTTATCTGCAAAAGCTAAAATTAAATCAACTGCCATTTGAGCATCTTCAGTTGAAGCCATTACAAATCCATCTCCATTGCCAGGATAACGTTCAACAATTCCAGCAGATTTTTCAACTTCAATTGTTTTTGTTTCGCAACTTAAAAAAGCAGTAAAAACAAATAATAATATAATTTTCTTCATAGTTTATAATTTTTAATTAGTATTCCATGCAGCGGACCATGCCATAACTCGAAAAATCTTACCATTACGTATAAAAAATCTCTCAAATAATCGATCATCCTCAACTGTTCCATCTTTTTTAAATTTTGTTTCTCTAGATGCTACAGAAACCACATCCGCTGTTTGACCTTCGTATTGATGAGGAATATATCCCTGAACCACTTGACTGATAGAATCATATGCTGACATATATTCAATTATAAAATTCTTATCCGCTACAATAGGTTTTTTCTCTGAAGCAGCATACCAAGTTATTGTATCTTCAAGCACTTCAAACATACCATCAGGGTCCATGTTATTCCATGATTCAAGTAACTTTTTAACAATATCTACATTGTCGTCAGATGTTAAATAATACTTGCTTCCGGTGTTTGGACCTAGAGCAATTTCTCCTGCTTTTACAGGAACTTTTACAACCTCTGTTTCACAACTAATTAAAGTTGCAATAATTAATAGTGTTATAATTTTTTTCATTTTAATAAAAATTATAGTAGGTATTATTGTAGTGAGCTTGCATTCCATTCTCTCCATTTTTTACAAGTGGAATTACACTCTCAACAAAGCTTGGTTCTTCAGTATTCATTCTCCAGTCTAAGTATTCTTCATATTGCTCAAACGAATCCCAATACTCGTAGATGAAATAAGTTTCAGTTTCTTCATTATAAAAAGCTTCTAAGTGAGTGCAACCTTCCCAATTTCTTGTAACTGTTAAACCTGCATCTGAATCCATTAATTCTTGAAATTTATCAAGATTTGTCTTACTTACATTAGCAGTGAAAACAACAACATTTCTTTGAGCTGGACCTACAGCATTTACCATTCCAGTAGCATCAAAATACTCTCCAGTCGATGAAATTTTTCCATCTTTAAAGTCAAAGTTATGATATGACATTAGGCTAAATTCTCTTCCAGTTGATAAACTTTTTCCACTCCATCTACCATAAGCTCTTACACTTCCATCAGGCTTCATTGTCAAGGTGTCAATTCCAGGTAACCAAACAGCTTCATTAAACTTGACATCAGTATAATTTTGAACATAGAATTCAGCTACTTGTAAAGAAGTTTCATAATCAACAGTTCCCATTCCATACATCGGAGCTACGTCCTGTAAATCATCAGAAACAGCTTCTTTCCATAAGTCAATATTCCCATCTTCAAAAGCTTGAACCCATTTTTTAGCAACAGCGAGATTAGATTCATATTTAGGGTTTGTCTCACAAGCTATAAATAATAGCATTGAAAATAATAGTATAAAGTTTTTCATAATTTTAATATAAGAATAATATCCTGAGTTTAATTTAAATAATTAAAGATTTAATACTTTCTTAATATTACAGTTGATCTGTTAATAAATTCTCGATTTAAATCAAAATTAATGACAACTCTTATTAAATTTTTTTAATCTCCAGTAGTTGTATGGCAGTGGTGTTAAAAATCCAGCAATTAGCATTATTGGTATGACAGTAAAATTAAGTATTGCCCCGCCTGTAATTAAGTAATCTGTGAAATTCATAGCAACTTCCATACTGATCATTGATATTAATGACATCCCTAAAGCAGTAGATAATGCCCGTTTGAAATTCATCTGTTTTAAAAGAATTATAGTTTCTAAAATGATACTTGTTATTAATCCATTTATTATAGCAAAAAACATAATATTAAAAGTAGAAATATCGGAAGGATAAAATTGAAAATAATATATAGTACCAAAATCCCCTATTGAGCATCCTAAAAGACACCATAAAGTGTTAACTGATGCTTTTTTCCAAGTATGTTTGCAATGCCAATTAAACAATTAAATTGTCGTATTTATTTTTTTAAAAATAAGTTTATTGTTTGAATTTATTCCATCAAATTTTTCCAAAATTACTTTCTCTATAATTTTCATAGATTTTTGTGCCATATTTTCAAAATTATCTAATCCATTATTTTTAAAATTAACTCTTGTTCTATGAATATTATATTTATTTGACATTTCAAATTTGAATAATTTTTTTATTTCCTTTGATCCGTAAATAAAACCTAATAATCCACCCCAGGTTGCAGCTGGGTTATCTGAATCCCATCCACACAATGATGCAATTTTAACAGTTTTTTTATAATCTCCTTCACCGTAGAGCAAACTAATTAAACTTGCTCCAAAATTTATTCCTGCAGCAAAACAACCATAACATGACTTGTCTTTAGTTGACCACATATAGTTATCTTTTTGATCAATTTGATATCTCTTATTTAATGAATCTCTAGTTGCTTCCCATGAAATTCCAGTATCATACTTTTGTTTAACATAATCATACATTTTAGCTGAATACGAATCATTTGGTAATATTTTTCTGGCTTCTTTAGCAATATTAAAAATACTTTGTTTGATGAGAGAATTATTTTCAACAGTATAAGCTAGTGAATGCATAATTATATAAAATTGAGATATCCATTCAGCATTTTCTCTAGCAACTGTTCTAATCGGTAAACTTGATAATTCTAAAGCATAATCCAGATTCAATGGTGAAAATAAACCAAATATTTCAGTTGTCAATTGAGCATCTATCATTTCATAGTGTGGATTTAAAGATGGTGAACTTGTTTCGGGTGGAAGAATACCAGAATTCATTAAATCAAAAGCTTTCTGATTGGAAACCCACAAATAATTTTGTTCATTTTTTTTTATGTGTTTTAACCAGCCATTTCTAATTTGTTCAGCAGTCAATTTCAAAGTATTATGTTCCAATAATAGTTCTTGATACATATATTCAAGGTCAGTATCATCATCAGATCCCCATAAACTATCTTTTTTAGCAAACTTAAAATCAATTATCTCGCTTTGACCCCAACTTTTATCATTTAATTCTCCCCAATTTTCAATAGTGTAAAATGACTCTTGTTTCCCATCTGATGTGAACCCGATTTTATTCATTTCAGTTACAAGGCCTGTCCAATTAGCAATTGATTGTCCAAGCCAAAATCCTTCAAGTTTATCAACTAAATCATTTTTATCAATCACAACTTTAGTTGGACTATTGCAAGAGAATATTAAAATATGTAATAAAATTATTAATCTTTTCATGTCAATTATTTTTAAAAGAACTAGGAATTATATGGCTCTTTTATCCAGATATATAATTGTCAAACAAGAAGTAAGCAAAACTAATGACGGAACAGTTGGAATTAAAGGATCAGATATACTCAAGTGAAAGTATACAGCAGCTATCATAAACAAAGACATAACTCCTGCAGCAGGTAAAATAAGTTTTCTAAACTTAATTCCAAATAGTAACATTATAGCACAAGAAACTTTAAAGATTCCAACAACAACCATTGTAGTATAATTTAAGCCGTATGCTTCAAATTCTTCAATCATATTGGTTGCATCTCCACCCCTAAATTGTGTATCTAAATTTAAATTATAAGTCCAAGCAGTAATAACAGTCAACGAAACTACAACAAGCAATATTTTTAACAAGAATTTCATTTTTAGTTCATTAATTGTTTAGTACAATTTAATAAATTTAATTAAAAATAGTAGAATGTAATTTTACATTAGAAATTTTATTTATTTAATAATGAAAAAAAAATTGTTTCTTTTACTATTAGTTTCCTTCACTATATCTAGTCAAGAAAAATCTATGATTAATTATTATGGGGGAAAAATTGGTTTTGAAAATATTTCAAATTACTCAGAGTCAAAATCTTTTGAAAATACTATCAAAATTGAAGGTGAAATTTTATCATCTTGTCCAAAAAAAGGATGTTGGATGGAAATGAAATTAGATAATGATACAGTATTTGTAAAATTTAAAGATTATGGATTTTTTGTTCCAAAAAAGGGAATAGCTGGTAAGAAAGCTGTAATTAGTGGTAAACTTTCTTTAGATACACTGAAAGTAAGCGAATTAAAACATTACGCAGAAGATGCTGGAAAATCTATTTCTGAAATATCAAAAATTAAATATCCTGAGGTTAAAATTTCATTTTTGGCAGATGGTGTAATTATTTTTGATAGATAAAAACTTGTAAACTAATTAGTTATATTTTTTTGTATATTAAACTTTCCTTAAATTTAATGAGACTTACTAAAAGAGATATAGCACTTACAAGAATTGATGTCCCTGGAACCGTCAGGACCATATACTTTAGAGGAAAAAGATATACTTATGATGAATACAAAAAAATTAGAAGTAAAATATCTGAACAATTAATTTGAATATATTTCCAATTATTCTATAAACTTTTGCATTTTCTGTGTTAACTCCATTCCCCATTGCATACTAGCCTGCATAGTTTCTTGAGCTATAATCGGCGTCTTTGAACTAATTTTTTTTCCAATAGGGGTATTAAATAATTCAATAGCATCCTTCAAATCTTTTTCTGAAAAATGATTTTTATAAATTGGAACAAGCAAATCAACTAGACTCCCCATTACCTCATTACTAAACTCTTTTTTTTCAGTATCACTTAATGAAATGCCCATCATGCCTGCCATTTGATCAATAGTTGCATTAAATGTTTCAAATTGACCCTGAGCAGTCATAAAATCAACAACTAAAGATTTATAATTTTCTTGTGATTGAGTTAAGCTTACAGAAAATAATGCTATTGTAATTAAAAATATTTTTTTCATTTTACAAATATAAAATATTAAAGCTTGAAATTTATTACTTTTCTGCAATATATATTGATGAGGCTCCAAATAATAATTCGTATGATACAATATTTTTAAATCCAATTTTTGACAAAATTTTCTCAAAGCTTTTGCCACTTGGAAAAGTATTCGAGGATTTATGTAAATACTTGTAAGCTGAAGGTTGTTTTGAAAAAATTTTTCCTATTAGATTTATAATATAATTTGTATAAATCATATAAAAAAACTTAACTATATTATTTCTTGGGACTGATGTTTCTAGGATGATCATACAACCGCTTTTTTTTAAAACTCTTTTACACTCATTTAATCCATTTTCTAAATTTTCAAAATTTCTAACACCATATCCAATTGTTATCATATCAAAAAAATCGTCCTTATAATTTATACATTCAGCATCACCGAGTTCTAATTTTATCATATCATTAAGACGTAGATTGTCAATTTTTTTTTGACCAATTGAAAGCATTTTTTTTGATATGTCTAGCCCAATAACTTTACAGTTTTTAAGTTTAGCTGAGAGAATGGCAATATCAGCTGTACCTGTAGCTAAATCCAATATTAATTTTGGATTTTTTGATTCTGCTAATTTAAAAATTTTTGATTTCCAATTTTTATGTTGTCCAAAAGTTATAATGTTATTCAACATATCATATTCCTTGGAAATTGTATTAAACATTCCCTTTATTTTAGTTTTATTTTTTTTCATCAAAATTCTACTTTTCTGCTCTCAAAACCCCTCTTCTTAAATATGGGAATTTTAAGTTTTTATCCCAATAAAATATCATGTATCCTTTAGAACTTGATACTTTAAAATTGTAGTTTTCTAGAATATCTTTATATTTTTTATAATCAGTATCGGCGTGATAAGTACAAAGAGCTATCTTAATTTTTTTGGTGGTCTTAAGATTTTCTTGCAATGAGTTCATAACTTCTTCTTCATATCCATCAACATCAATTTTTAAAAAATTAACTCCTTTATCTTTTAAAAACTTACCACCATCAATAGTATTTGCAGAATCCTTATTTGAAAACATTTTATTTACTATGGTGACTTTATCCTTGTACTTTTCAAAAGTTACTTTCAAAGGTTCATCCCAAACATTATTAGTTTCAAATAAATATATATGCTTTACCTTATCTATTATGTCCAACGAAAAGTTTGCTTCTGCACATCCTATATCAGCAACAATAGTGTTTTTATCTACATTAAATTCACTTGTTAAATATCTATGGGGACTGTTAATATCTTGTTCAATATATAGTTGGTTTAATGCTTTTTGAATTCTTCTTTTGGACCATTTTTTTTTAAAATATATTTTTTTATTTTTTTTAAAATTTACATAATTAAGATTCTTAACCTCATCATAATATACTTTAATTTTTGAAGCGTCATATTCTTGACTTAATGTAGATGAAATTATCTGGATTCCATTTTTTTTTATATTTAAAATAATCTCTTTAATTTCTTCATCACTAGAATCCTTATAACTATTGATTATTTTTGATCTCAAAAATTTTTTCCAAAAAAATGTTCTCAAAGGTTTAGGTATTAGTAGTCTATAAATTGGATTATTATTTAATAATTGCACAATTTTTAATTTATGAGAATATAATTGTTTTGTTTCTAAAGACCATTACTTTATGACTAATATGATTCTTTACAGCTCTAGCTAGCACTATTTTTTCCAAATCACGTCCTTTAATTACTAATTGATTTATACTATTAGTATGTGATACATGAGTGACATCTTGTTCTATAATTGGTCCACCATCAAGTTCGTCAGTTATATAATGACTTGTAGCTCCGATAATTTTTACACCTCTTTCAAATGCAGAATGATATGGTTTAGCACCAGGAAACGCTGGAAGAAACGAATGATGAATATTTATTATTTTATTAGTAAACTCATTGATAATTTTTGGAGAAATAATCTGCATATACCTAGCTAAGACAATAAATGAAATATTGTATTTTTTTAGAAGATTTAATTGAAATTCGTCTGCTTCAATTTTATTAGATTTGGAAACTGGAAAGTGATAAAATTGTATTCTAAATGAATCCGCAATATGTTCAAGATCTGGATGATTACTGTATATAAAAGGAATTTCAACATCTAATTCTCCAGATCTGTAACGTCCCAATAAATCATAAAGACAATGGTCATACTTTGAAACAAATAAAGCCATTCTACGCTTTTGTTCTTTTTGAAACAATGACCAATTCATATTATATTTTTTAGCTGGTCCCTTTTCAAATGATAAGTGAATTGTGTTAAATCCATTTGCTTTACTGGCAAATTCACTTTCAAGCCTCATAAAAAAAGCTTTATTTTCCCTATCAACATATTGATCAATATATAAAATGTTTCCCTTGTTACTGTGTATAAACTTAGTTACATCTGCAATAATTCCCTTTTTATCTGGACATTGAATAGTTAGTGTTAAAATGCTCATTGGTTTTCAAAATTAATGAAAAATGAAATGAAAAATTTTTAATTTTGAAATATGGATTCAATTTTAGAAAAAAACTTGTACTTATTTAAAGAACATGTAGGTTTTTTAAAGGCTCACAACAACTATGATATTTATGATCCTGAAAGCAAAGAAATGATTCTTCATTGCAGAGAAAAAAACTTGAACATCTTTTATAAAATAGTTAGAATATTTTTCAGGAATTATAAACGAATGACTCCTTTTGAAATTGAAATTAAAGGATTAAGTGGTAAGAAAATTTTAAAAGTAAAAAAAGGCTTTTCATTTTTTCTTTCAAAAATTCAGGTTTTTGATGAAAATGATAATCTTGTCGGTATTTTTAAACAGCGATTGTCATTTAAGAGCAATTTTGATATGTTAGACAAGAGAGAAAATCTTGTCTGTAAACTCAAAGGAAATTTCATCGGTTGGAATTTTAAATTTCTTAAAGGAGATAATGAAGTCGGACTAGTTACCAAAAAATGGTCAGGAATCGGAAAGGAAATGTTTACAAGCGCAGACAATTACATTCTGGAAATAAAGGATAAAGTTGAAAAAGATAGCCCGCTTAGGTTGTTAATTCTAGCTGCTGTTATCTGCATTGATATGGTTATAAAAGAATAACTAATCTAAATCTATTTCAATTTTTTCTCTTATTTCATTTACTCTCTTTATCAAAATTGGTATAGAAGGATAGACCATACCATGACCATACCCCTCTAGTTCGTATAATTCTGAATTATTGTTTCCATTAACCATCATCATTCTATGCATATATGCATTTTCTTCATAACGACCTAGTAACTCAAGATCTCTATCCCCAGTTATCATAATATATGGAGGTGTATTTTTTCTAATATGGAACAATGGAGACATTCTATCTATGTATGGTTGTTTACTGGAAATTCCCATCTCTTCCCTTACAGTCATATGTGTTATAGCGTGTCCACTCAAAGAAATAATACCAGCTAATAAATCAGAATCAATTTCATATTTTTTTAAATATTTTTTATCAAGACCTAACATGCTTGAAATATATCCTCCAGCTGAATAACCAGAAAGAAAAATTAATTTCTTTGAACCTCCATATTTTTCAATATTATTAAAAACCCATTCAACTGATTTTGCAGCATCGTCCATTATAACTTTAGTAGAAACTTTAGGATAAAGTCTATAATTAACAGCAACTACTGCAACTCCTTTATTTTTTAAATATTCTGGAATATTCTTGTTACCGTTTTTCAATGCACCACCATGAAAATATATTACAGTTGAAAAATTAGAAGAATTATTAGGAAAATATAAATCTAACTTGCATCTGGAGTTTATATAATCATCTCCAATCCTATAATTAATATTTTCTTTAAATTGATATTCGCTCTGGCTAAATAAAAAGAAAGGGGATATTAGTAGTAATAATAAATACTTATTCAAATTTAATTATAAAGATTTGTTGTTTTAAGTTCAAAGTTAAAATTTTATAAGAGATTTTTTATTTTTATACAAATTAAAACTTAAATCTAATATGAAAAATATTGTATGTTTAATTTTTATAATTATTACAGTAAGTGGTTTTAGTCAAAAAAAAGTAAGTATGAAATTTAATCACCAAGCACTATTAGTTAACGATCTAAATTTGTCTGGAGATTTTTACAGAGATATTTTGGGCCTTGAAGAGATTGAAGTCGGTGCAGGTCAAACCCCACCTAAAAGATGGTTCAAAAATAATCAAGGGATAGAAATGCATTTAATATTTACAAAACAAAAACTGAGTGTTATACCCAAGGGAGTTCATATGGCATTTACAGCAAAAAAATTTGATGAATTTATAAGTCATTTGAAAAATAAAAATATAAAATTCTCGGACTGGAATGGTGATGAAAATAAAATACAAATTAGAAATGATGGGTATAAGCAAATATTTTTTCAAGATCCTCAAGGATACTGGATTGAAGTAAATAATATTAATTAATCTTACTTTCGAGCATTAGAAGTAACGGAATTAAAAGAAGAAGATATACCTATGGTTTAATTGCATACTCAGGATAATCAGTTATAATAGCATCAACTCCCCACGAAATAAGTTGACTTATTCGATTAATATCATTAACTGTCCAAGTAAAAACTTTAAAACCATTTAGTTGGATTTCCTTTACAATATCATAGCTCAACTTTTTATGATTTGGATTTATAGCAAACGCGTTAAGTTCCTTTGCAATTGGTATCGCATCAATTGGATTCTGGTCTGTTAATACAGCAATTCTAAATTGATTTGTTAATTCTCTAAATTCTCGTAACTCATCCCAATCAAAACTTGAAACATATAATTGATGATTTTCCCATTTTCCAGTTAATACTGATTTCTGCATAATATTTAAAACACCTTTTGCAGTTTTTTTTCCTTTAAGTTCAATATTAAGATTAACCTTCCCATTTATTACACTTATTACTTCCTCAAGAGTTGGAATGGAATCAGTCCCCATCACTTTTAATTTTCTTAGTTGAGTTAGTGTTTTATTTTCAATATTTCCTTTTCCATTAGTTAGTTTATTTAATTTTTTATCATGAAAAACAACAATATCTCCAGTTAGACATCTAAAAACATCAATTTCAATAGCATCTATATCGTACATAAGTGCTTTTTTAACAGACGATATGGTATTTTCAGGGGCATGTCCCATCGCTCCCCTATGACCAATTACTTGAGTTTCCTGCGAATGTGCATGGGATGTAGTCATTAAGATTATAAGAATTAAAAGAAACCTTAGAAACACCATATTAAAATATATATTATCATTCTAAAAGACGAATTAAAATAACTTATTTTCAAATTCTTTATAATTAAGATAAAATCTTGAATCAGAGCTGTAAAACCTGTCTTTATCGCGAATACATGACTGCTTAACTTTCAATCACCAAGCAGGTCAAAACCATTATAAAATGATTCAATTATTTTTATCATCTTTCTAAAAATTATACTTAACGTATTTTATACAATAACCAAGCTTCAGTAGAGTTGGGTTTCATCACTGATAAAACCTGTTGGTCTGGTGAAAAAGAATACTCGAGTGTGTATTTTAAATCAGTATCTAACCTTTCAACTTGAATTTCGAATTCTCTAGCATCCATTTGACCTGAAGCTACTAATACATTATCTAAAAAACGCTCAAAATAAATATCTGAATTTTCGCCATTAAAAACTTGAATTGTTTCACCTGAATGGAATTCAGCCCAGATTCCTAGAAAAGGTTCATTATAATTTTTAATTTGTAAATTACCAATAGTAAGAAATGATAATATTAATAATGAATTTTTTAACATTTTAAATAATTTATTGCGAATTTATTTAATTATTGTTATTTAATATTTAATAACAAATTAAGATATGTTAAATTTTCGGTTAAATTAAGTGCAATTAATTATATGTAAATGAAAAAACTAATTTTAATATTACTATTTATTTTTTGACTATGAGAAAAAATACTGCTTCTAAAAATTCAAAAACTAATATTATAAAAAATAACTTGAAATATTTTTTTCAAAGCTTTGTAATAATATTAAGTGTTTTTATTTCTTTCTTCATTGATGACATTAGAAAAAGCAATGAAAATATAGTAACAAAAAATGAGCTTGTTAATGATTTAATTGTCAGTCTTGAAGATGACCTAATTCAAATTGATGAATTGATAAAAATATTGCAAAACTCAGAAAAAAATATTTTAGAGATATTAAACGATATAGACCTTAATCATAAAAACCTTTCAAATATTGAAGCCATCAAAACAATATTGGACATTGAGGTTGGTTTTTCATTTTTTCCTAAAGACGGGATATTTGAACAATTAATATCTACAGGTACTTTCGAATTAATTAAAAATAATGAGCTTAAAAGGTTGCTATTAGAAATGTTTAATCATCAAAAAGACAGGAACTACGCTACATCACAAGAAATTGATCAATGGAATATTGTAAGCAGAGGTGAAATTTTAAAAAAATTTAGAATTAGATTCAGCTACAACTCATTTGATGGTGAATTTTATGGCTCAAGAACATTAAATACATTTGACTTTGATGCAGACTACTATTTATCAAATG
>NTKN01000004.1 GCA_002457715.1 Cryomorphaceae bacterium MED-G14 | reverse complement strand
CCACCTTGATTTCCTGGAAAAACACCCATATCAATTTGATTAGACATAGGTTTTAATTTTCCACTTTTATACTTTAAGTTAAATGGATTTTCAAAATCTTTACCCATTAGAATTAAACCTCCCCTTGCACCTCTTAAGGTTTTGTGTGTTGTTGTTGTAACTACATGACAGTGAGGGATTGGATCATTTAATAATCCTTTTGCAATTAAACCTGCAGGATGTGAAATATCTGCCAGAAGAAAAGCATTAACTTCATCAGCTATATCTCTGAATTTACTAAAATCAATATCTCTTGAATATGCTGATGCTCCAGCTATAATCATCTGAGGTTTTTCTTTATGTGCAATTCGAAGAATATTTTCATAATCTAGTGTCCCTGAATCTTTTTCAACACCATAGAATGAAGTATTATATATTTTCCCAGAAAAATTAACACTAGAGCCGTGAGTTAAATGACCACCGTGAGAAAGATCAAAACCAAGTAATTTATCTCCCGGTTTCAAAAAAGCATGAAACACTGATGCATTAGCTTGACTTCCTGAGTGAGGTTGAACATTGGCATATTCGGCACCAAACAATTGTTTAGCTCTATCAATTGCTATTGATTCTACTTCGTCTACAACTTCGCAACCGCCATAATATCTTTTTCCCGGATATCCCTCAGCATATTTATTAGTTAAAACAGATCCAGCTGCATTTAAAACATTTTCACTAACAAAATTTTCTGAAGCAATTAACTCAATACCGTTAATCTGTCTTTCTTCTTCTTTTGTGATTAAATCAAAGATAATTTTTTCGGATTTCATATGGGATTATTTGATTATGCAAGATACTTATTAACTTTGCTTAGTGCAAGAGAAAATTAACATAGTAAATAAAAAAGCCAAGTTCAAGTATTTTTTATTAAAAAAATATATTGCTGGTCTCGTATTGAACGGACCTGAGATTAAATCAATTAGACAAAAAAAAGCAAATATTGATAGGGCTTTTTGTACTTTTTTTAATAATGAATTGTATGTTAATAATATAATAATTGAGAGTTATTTAAATTCTAGTTCGTTTGATAAAGAAAGAAATAAAATAAAGCTACTATTAAATAAAAATGAGTTGAACAAGATAAAAAAAGAGTTGAATGATGTTGGAATAACAATTGTAGCAACAAAATTATTTATAAATGACAAGGGACTTGCCAAATTAGAAATATCTACGGCAAAAGGTAAAAAGAACTATGATAAGAGAGAAGTAATTAAAAAAAGAGAAAATAAAGTTAAAATTGATAGAATTAAAAAATCTAACTAGTTTTTATTTCTTAACATTGGAACAAAACGATAATCACCAAAAGTTCTTTTCTCAAATTTGTTTTCAGAAACTCTTGTAAAAAGTGTCATTTTTTGAACATTTTTTCCAATAGGAACAACCATTTTTCCATTTATTTTTAGTTGTTTTAATAAATTATTTGGGGGTTTTTCACAAGCAGCAGTAATTATAATCTTGTCAAAAGGGGAAAAACTTTCAAAGCCCTTGTGTCCATCATCCCAAATATTTTTTTTTGGCATAAGATTAATTTGATCTAGTATTTTTTTTGATTTTTTATATAAACTATGTATTCTTTCAATGGTATACACTTCTGCTCCTAAAAAAACTAAAACTGCGGTTTGAAATCCAGATCCAGTACCGATTTCCAAGACTTTTTCACCTTTACAAACATCAAGAAGTTGAGTTTGAAATGCAACAGTAAATGGTTGTGAAATTGTTTGATTATCTTCAATTGGAAATGCCTCATCTTTATAAGCATATGATTCAAAATCTTTATGAATAAAAAGATGTCTTGGAACTTTAAAGAATGCTTTAAGAATGTCTTTATTTTTTATGCCCTTTTTGAGAAGATTTTTTATTAATTCGTTTCTCAAACCTATGAGTTTGGGAGAATCATACATTAAATAAAAATATCAATTAATTATATATAATTGTAAATTTGTGAGCAAATGTTAAACATTGCAGTAATTGGTGCTGGTCACCTTGGAGAATTTCATATAAAACTTTTAAAAAGTTCAAAACTTTTTAATCTTATTGGTTTTTTTGACCCCAATAAATCAAGAGTCAAAGAAATAATTGATAAATACAATATTAATTTTTTTGAAATTAATAAGATTAGTTCCTTAGTTGATGCTGTTATAATATCAACTCCAACATCTTCTCATTATGAAACAGCAGTAAAGTTTTTAAACAATAAAAAACATGTATTTATAGAGAAGCCAATTAGCTCATCAATTGAACAGGCTAATAAACTTATTGAAATTAAAAAAAGCAATAAACTCATAGGTCAAGTTGGACATGTTGAAAGATTCAATTCAGCTTTTCTTAATATTAAAAATGCTTTAAATCCAATGTTTATTGAATCTCACAGGTTATCATCATATCCCTCAAGGGGAACTGATGTTTCAGTAGTATTGGACTTAATGATACATGATATTGATATTGTTTTATCATTGGTTGATTCTAAAATCACCAACATAAGTGCTAATGGAACAAAAATAATTAGTAGTTCACCTGATATAGCAAATGCTAGAATTGAATTTGAAAATGGTTGCGTAGCTAACCTAACCTCAAGTAGATTGTCACTTAAAAAAATGAGAAAAATGAGAGTTTTTCAAACTGACTCATATATTTCATTAGATTTTGACAGTGGATCTAGTGAAATAATTAAAATCAAAAACTTTGATGGAAAGAATAAATATGCAATGACTATTCATGATTCTGAAGGTGTGGAAAAGGAAATTCAAATTGAAAATGTCAAGAATGAAAAAATTAATTCAATTGAGGAAGAACATAAAAATTTTTATTATTCTATTATTAATAAAGAAGATCCAATAGTTTCATTTGAAAGGGGAAGAAATGCTCTTGAGTTAGCTATCAAAATATTAAAAATTATTGAAAATTAGAAATGGACTTTATTAGATTTAAAAAAAGTATTCCGCAGAATGTTAATATTATAGCTGTCTCAAAAACTAAACCCGTTGAAAAAATAAAACAAATATATGATTTAGGTCATAAAGATTTTGGTGAAAACAAAGTACAGGAACTAATTAAAAAACATGAAGAACTACCAGATGATATTAATTGGCATTTAATTGGCAAACTTCAAAGAAATAAAGTTAAATATATAGCTCCATTTATACATTTAATACATTCTGTTGATTCTGAAAAACTTTTAAGTCAAATAAATAAAGAAGGGGATAAAAATAATAGAATTATAAATGTTTTACTGCAAATTAAAATATCAAATGACCCACTAAAAACAGGATTTGATTTTTCTGAATTAGAAAAGATTATTTCTAGTGATAAGTTTTTAGAATATAAGTTTGTTAAAGTTCTTGGATTTATGGGCATGGGATCTATTGACCAATCAAAAAATGAAGAAGAGTTTAGAAAAATATCTAATTATTTTAATAAGACAAGTAAGATATATGATCTAAAGTACTTGTCACTTGGAATGAGTAATGATTACAAGCTTGCCATAAAATATAATTCAAATATGATAAGAATTGGAAGTTTAATTTTTGGTTTTAGAAACTAATGTTTGTGATAATAGATTTAGAAACAACTGGTGGGGTATATAATAAAGAAAAAATTATTGAAATTGGAATGATTAAATATGATGGATCAAAGGTGATTGATACTTTTGACACATTAATAAATCCATTTGTAAAAATTGATCCTTTCATTGAAAAGTTAACTGGAATAAAAAATAATGAATTAAAAAAATCAAAAGGTTTTAATTATTACAGTGCTGATATTTATAATTTTTTAAAGAATTCAACTATTGTTGGACATGATGTTAAGTATGATTATAGAGTTTTAAAAAATGAACTAAAAAAAAATAATTTCATTTTGAAGAATAAATTTTTATGTACTCTTGAATTAATGAGAGAATTTTATCCAGATTTATCCTCATATAAGTTAAAATCTCTAAGTAAAGAGTTTGATATAAAATTATTAAAACATCATAGGGCTATGGATGATGCAAAAGCAACACTTGAATTACTTAAATTATGTAATGATTAATAAAAAATTGATTAGTGTTTCAGGACCAACTGCAATTGGCAAAACAAAACTTGCAATTAAATTAGCAAAATCACTAAAAACAGAAATAATTTCGTTTGATTCTAGGCAGTTCTACAAAGAAATGTCTATAGGAACCGCAGTTCCTTCAGAAATTGAATTAAATGAAGTGAAGCATCATTTTATTCAAAATAAATCAATTCTAGAACCATTCACAGTATATGATTTTTCATTAGAAGCCAATAAGTTAATTAATAAACTATTCACGGTTTACGATAACATTATATTAGTTGGAGGTTCTTATATGTTTCTTAAATCAATCATTTACGGTATAGATGAAATCCCAAAGATTCCAGATGAAATAAGGGATAACTTAAATAATAACCTCAAAATTAATGGCATAAAGTATTTACAATCAATTCTTAGCATAAAAGATCCTGAATACTATAAAAAAGTTGATTTAAATAACCCAAGAAGATTAATTAGAGCATTAGAGATAATTGAGTTTACTAAAAAGCCATACACGTCATATTTAACAAATAATAAAGATAAAATATTTAACCACTACTCTGTAGCTTTAAATACAGAAAGAAACAAGCTATATGAAAAAATCAATAAAAGGGTTGAGTTAATGATTGATTTAGGATTAATAGACGAAGCCAAAGAGCTCTATAAATATAAAAACAACAATGCATTAAATACTGTTGGATATAAAGAATTGTTTAATTATTTCAGCAATCAGTATTCAAAAGATTTTGCAATTAATGAAATTAAAAAAAACACAAGAAGATTTGCAAAAAAACAAATTACATGGTTAAAAAATTCAATTGAACAACACCAATGGATAGACACTGATTATAAATTAGATGAAATACTAAAAAATTTAAACAATAAATTCTTTTAAATTTTTATTAATTCTTTCAAAAATATTATCACTACTGTTTATTGAAAACTTTTTTCCAATCAATTTTTCGTATAACTCAATATACCTTCCACTCACCATTTCAACAACATCGTCAGTCATTTCAGGAATTATCTGATTGTTTTTTCCATGAAAACTATTTTGCATTAACCATTCTCTGAAAAATTCTTTTGATAATTGCTTTTGTTTTTCTCCTTTAATTTGCAAATCCTCATATGAATCTTTATAAAAATATCTTGAAGAGTCTGGAGTATGAATTTCATCAATTAAAGTAATTACACCATTTGAATCATAACCAAATTCGTATTTAGTATCAACTAAAATCAAACCATTATTAGAGGCTAATTCAGTTCCTCTTTTGAATAACTCTAAACTTTTTTCATGTAGATATTCATAATCATCTTTGTTAATTATATTTTGCTCAATTATTGATTTCGGAGAGATATCTTCATCATGCAATCCCTTTTCAGCTTTAGTTGCAGGTGTTATAATAGGTGATTTAAATTTGTCATTTTCATTCATGTTTTCAGGAAGAATATTACCACATAAATTCCTTTGGCCACTATTGTAAATCCTATAGGAATGTCCTGATAAATAACCTCTTACAACCATTTCAATTTTTATTGGAATACATTTTTTTCCAATAGAAACATTGGGATCAGGAGAATCAATCAACCAATTATCAATTATATCATTAGTTTCATTTAACATTTCGTTTGCAATTTGATTTAAAACTTGACCTTTATAAGTTATTCCTTTTGGCATAACAACATCAAATGCAGAAATTCTATCTGAAACAATCATTACTAATAAATCATCCTTTATTTCATAAACATCTCTAACTTTTCCTATGTATTTAGATACTTGTTTTTTAAAATTAAAGTTGGAGTTTAGTAACACTTTACTCATTAGTTTGCGTGTTCAGTTTTTTTATAAGCTTCTATAATTTTCTTAACAACCTTGTGACGAATAACGTCCTTGTCATCTAGATAAACTATGTCAATACCTTCAATATTTTGTAATATTATATTTGCTTCTTTCAGTCCAGAAATAGCTGATCTAGGTAAATCAATTTGACCAGGATCACCTGTAATCATAAATTTAGCACTTTTGCCCATTCTGGTTAAAAACATTTTCATTTGATTATGAGTTGTGTTTTGCCCCTCATCTAAAATAACAAATGCATTGTCAAGTGTTCTTCCTCTCATGTATGCAAGAGGAGCAATTTCTATAATTCCTCTTTTTATGTAATCTTCTAGTTTTTCAACAGGAATCATTTCTTTTAATGCATCATATAAGGGTTGCATGTAAGGGTCTAATTTATCTTTTAAGTCTCCAGGAAGAAACCCAAGATTTTCTCCAGCTTCAACTGCAGGTCTTGTTAAAATAATTCTTTTTACAATTTTTGATTTTAATGCTTTTACTGCTATAGCAATTCCTGTATATGTTTTTCCAGTTCCAGCTGGTCCTATTGCAAAAACCATATCATTTCTTTCAAAAGACTCAACAAGTTTAATTTGATTTAAAGTATGTGCTTTAATCTTTTTCTTATTAACACCATATAATATCACTCTTCCATTTTCTGATCGAAGCAACTTATCACCATTACCATTAAGAATTTCAATAATATTAGATTCATTTATATTTTCATTTTTTATAAAATAAATAAGATTATCAAGAATTACACAAACTTTTATTATTTCATCAGACTGACCTTCAATAATAAGCTTATCACCTTTAGAAATAAATTTTAATTTCTTAAATTTTTTTCTGAGATTTTTGATTATATCAATTTCACTATTAAAAAAATCTGATGGATGAATTTCTTTAATGTAGTATTCAAATTTTTCCAAAAAAATTACAATAATTAAGTAATTGAGTAAATTTATAAAATATTATATTACTAATTTCTTAAAAAATTGTCAATTATTTCAATTACAAGTGACTATGGAAATAAAGATTTCACTAAAGGTTATCTTAAAGGATTACTACATTCTCAACTAGAAAATCCTATTATAGTTGATATTTCACACGAAGTTTCTCCTTTTAATATTCTCGAAGCTTCATATATTATTAAAAATTCGTACAAGAGTTTTCCTAGAGGAACAATTCATATTATTGATGTAGATGCTGATAAAACACCAGAGCAAGAACTTATAGTAGCTATCTTTGACGAACATTATTTTGTTACTGCAAACAATGGAATATTATCATTAATTTCTGAAGAATTAGGTCCTAATAAGGTTATTGCAATTACTTTTGAAGGAAATAAATTTGATGTTTTTTCAAAAGTTGCATCTCACGTTCATAGAGGAGGTAATATAAATTTAGTAGGTAATGAAATTAATAAATTAAAAGAGTTAAAAGATTTAAAAATTAGAATTAAATCTGAAAATCAAATTTTAGGAAATGTTATATATATAGATAATTACGGTAACATTGTAACAAATATTTCTAAAAGAGTGTTTGAAGAATATAGAAAAGATAGAAGTTTTTCAATAAATGCAAGAAGTATAATTTTTGACAATATTTACAATAGTTATACTGAAGCAATAAATTTTAATAAAGAAAAAATATATAGAGAAGAAGAAGGTAAAAAAATTGCAATTTTTAATAATTCAGGATATTTAGAACTAGGTATCTATAAAAGCAATCCATCAACTGTTGGCTCAGCTAAGACTTTATTTGGATTGAATTACGGTGACACAATTTCAATTATTTTTAAATAAATGTTAATAATTTAATTTTAAATTACAAGTCAAATAGAATATCTTTATAAATATGAAATTTATTGTATCGAGCTCTGATTTATTGAAAAATTTACAAGTTTTAGGAGCTATCCTTAACACAAATAATACATTACCTATTTTGGATAATTTTCTTTTTGAAATTGACAATAATGAGTTAAATATAACTTCATCTGATTTAGAGACATCGTTATCAAGTAAATTGTCTATTGAGTCAAGTTTAAATGTTAAGATAGCTATCCCAGCAAAATTACTAAGTGACATTATTAGGTCACTTCCAGAACAGCCTTTAACATTTTCCATTAACGAAAACAATACAATTGAAATCAATTCAAATAATGGAAAATATGGTATTGCATATATGGACGGAAATGAATATCCTAAGTCAATCATAATTGAGGATGCTTTAGAAATTAGTCTTGATTCATCAAGTCTTGAGAAAATCATATCCTCCACTCTATTTGCGTCTGGAAATGATGATTTAAGACCTGTAATGTCAGGTGTTTTTTTTCAAATAAATTCAGACAACTCTTGTTTTGTTGCTACTGATGCCCACAAGCTTGTTAAATATGTTAGAAAAGATATTAAAACCTCTGAATCTGTAGAATTTATTGTTCCAAATAAACCATTGAACATTCTTAAAAATATACTTTCAGAAAAAAATTCTGTAATTAAAGTTTTATTTAATAAATCAAATGCAATTTTTTCTTTTTCAAACTTCAGGTTAGTATGTAGATTAATTGAAGGAAAATATCCTAATTATGATGCTGTAATTCCTAAAGAGAACCCTAATGTTTTAGAAATAGATAGAGTATTATTACTTCAAGCTACTAAAAGAGCTAGTATTTTTTCTAGCAAATCAACACACCAAGTTAAGCTAGATATAAAAGGCAACTCATTAAAGATTAGTGCAGAAGATTTAGATTTTAACAATAAGTCTGAAGAAATACTTGAATGTAACTATAATGGCGAAGACATTACTATTGGCTTTAATTCTAGATTTATAAATGAAATGTTAAATAATTTAAGTTCTGACTTAGTTAGAATTGAATTATCATCACCAAAACGCGCAGGATTGATATCACCGATTTCTAGTTCTAGTGAGGATGAAGAAATAATAATGCTAGTTATGCCTATTATGTTAAATTAGAGGTAGTAATCAGTTCTGACAAAATTTGATTTTTTATTATCAATCAATTTTCTTAAAATTTCTTTATTTGATTCATTATCCTTAGAAGCTACAAAAGTTCTTATAGAAAATGATCGTAATGCGTCATGAACGCTTAAGGTTGCTACTGCAGAGTCCTTTCTCCCCGTAAAAGGATAAACATCAGGTCCACGTTGACAACTACTATTTAAATTAACTCTACAAACTAAGTTGACTAGTGAATCAATTAATGTTCCAATTTTAGTTTCATCATTTCCAAAGACACTTACTTGCTGGCCATAATTAGAATCAGCCATATATTTAATAGGTTCTTTAATATCATTAAATGAAACGATTGGGATAACTGGACCAAATTGCTCTTCATTATATACATCCATATTACTTTTAACAGGATATAATATAGCAGGATAAACATAATTTTTCTTCATTTTACCTCCTCTTTTATTTATAATCTTTGCACCCTTTTTTACTGCATCATCAATCAATGCTTTAATGTATGCAGGTTTATTTGGTTCAGGAAGAGGCGTCAATAATGTGTTTTCCCAGGGCATTCCTAATTTTAATTCATCAACTTTTTGTGAAAATTTTTCTAAAAATTCATTTTTTATTTTTTCATTAACATAAATAATTTTTATAGCAGTGCATCTTTGTCCATTATATGAAAGTGATCCATTAATACATTCATCTATGGTTAAATCCATATTAGCATCATCAAGTATAATTGCTGGATTTTTGGCCTCAAGACCAAGAACCAATCTTAATCTATTTTGTTGTGGATGAAGTTTTTGAAGAGAATTTGCTGATGAACTATGTCCGATTAAAGCTAAAACATTAATTTTTCCTGTTTTCATGATTGGTGATGCAATTTCCCTACCTCTACCAAAAATAATATTAACAACACCCGGCGGAAATGATTCTTTAAAAGCTTCTAATAATGGAGCAATTAAAAGAACTCCATGTTTAGCAGGTTTAAATATTGCAGTATTACCCATAATGATTGCAGGTATTAATAAAGCAAATGTTTCATTTAGAGGATAATTATATGGTCCTAAGCATAAAACAACACCTAATGGTCCTCTTCGAATTAATGCTCTTACACCACCATTATTTTGAAAAATAGCACCATCTCTATCAATTTTTTTGTACTCTTTAATTGTTTCATTAATATAATCAACTGTTCTATCAAATTCTTTTTCAGAGTCTTTTAAATTTTTACCTATTTCCCACATCAAAAGTTTTACAACTTCATCCCTCTTTAAAAGCATTTTTGAAACAAACTTTTCCATGCATCTAATTCTTTCATAGACCTTCATTGTAGGCCATTTTCCTGTTCCATTACTAAAAGCTTTATCGGCCGAACCTAAAGCCATTAAAGCATGGTCCTCATCCATTTTTGGGGTAGATCCTATTATTGTGAGTTCATCACTATCATTTTCTGTAAACAATGTTGAGACAACATCAACAACATCACCATTCCATGTTCCAATTTTTCCATTAATAAGGTATGTTCTATGCTCAATAGGTTTATCGATTGAATATTTATTTGGAATATTATATTTCATTATATAAGAAAGTTAAAAAGTGATTCATTATTGTTAATATAATCACCATAAAAATTATTGTTTTTCATTCTGTCTATTAAAGGCTGCAAATCATTTTTATCCATTAATTGAATACCAACTACAGCTGGACCATTTTCTTTGTTAGTTTTTTTTGAATATTCAAAAAAGGTTATATCATCATTTGGTCCTAAAATATTAGTTACAAAGTCCTTAAGAGCACCTGCTCTTTGAGGAAATTTAATAATGAAGTAGTGTTTTAGATTTGAATAAAGAAGGGCTCTTTCCTTGATTATTCCCATCCTAGTTATATCATTATTACCACCACAAACCAGGCATAAAACTTTTTTATTTTTAATCTTATCCTTGTAAAATTTTAAAGAAGCAAGACTCATAGCTCCGGCTGGTTCTGCAATAATTCCTTCATTGTTATACATATCAAGAATTGTTTGACATATATATCCTTCTGGGACAAGAATTATGCCATCTAAATATTCTTTACATAAGTTGAATGCTATTTTTCCTGATTTTTTTACAGCTGCACCATCTACAAATGTGTCTATTTCTTTTAGTTCAGTTAATTTATTATTCTTGATTGAAATATCCATTGATGCAGCACCAGATGGTTCAACACCAATTATTTTTGTTTTAGGTGATAATTGCTTAAATACTGAAATAAAACCTGAAACTAAACCTCCTCCACCTATTGGAATAAACATATAATCAATAGTGTCACTTAATTCTTGAAATATTTCATAAGCTAAAGTTGCTTGACCTTCTATTACTTTATTATCATCAAATGGATGAATAAAAGTTTTATTATTCTTTTTACAGTAAGCTAATGCTTGTTTATAACAATCATCATAAGAATCCCCAATAAGTTTTACTTTAACATATTTTCCACCAAACTCTTTGATCTTTTTAACTTTAATGTTTGGGGTTGTATTAGGGATGAAAATAATTCCATTTATTTTTAACTTATTACAAGAAAATGATACACCTTGTGCATGGTTTCCTGCACTTGAACATACAATTCCATTTTCTTTTTGTTTATTAGATAATGATAATATTTTATTGAAAGAGCCTCTTATTTTAAAAGATCTAGTTATCTGTAAATCTTCTCTTTTAACATAGACATTTGAAGAAAATAAATTTGAATAACTATCAATAAGTTCTAATGGAGTACTTAAAGTGATATTGTTTAAATTATTTAGAGCTAGTTTAACTTTTTCTAATGAAACCAAAATAATTATTTTAATTTTTTCATATTACTCATATTCATCCTGAGTGTTTTTCCAATACTTTCTATTGGATGAGATGATGTTAAATTATCAAAATTTACTAATTTTTTCTGATCGTAACCGTATGAATCTGGAATATTTTCACCAATAAAACCTCTATCTAATTCATCCATAAAATCTTTTAACAATGGAAGACATTTATGGTTAAACAAGTAACAGCCATATTCAGCAGTATCAGAAATAATTCTGTTCATTTCATATAATTTTTTTCTCGCTACTAGATTAGCAATCAATGGCAATTCATGTAATGACTCATAGTATGCGGACTCATCTATTATTCCATTATTAACCATTGTTTCAAAAGCTAGTTCAACACCTGACTTAACAAACGCAATCATTAACACTCCTTTGTTAAAAAAATCTTGATTAGAAATATCAACAGATCCTGAGGAAGTTTTTTCAAATAAAGTATCTCCAGTTTCTTCGCGCCATTTTAATAAATTATAATCATCATTTTTCCAGTCTTTCATCATTTCTGTAGAAAATGTACCATCTAAAATATCATTCATATGTTTATTAAATAATGGCGTCATTGTATTCTTTAATTGTTCTGAAAGCTCGTGGACTGCATATCTTGATTTATCATCTAATCTATTTATCATTCCTGTAATTCCATTATGTTTTAATTCTTCAGTAATAGTTTCCCAGCCAAATTGAATTAATTTAACTGAAAATGATTTATCAAAACCTAAACTTAACATCTTCTCAAAACATAGTAATGAACCAGTTTGCAAGACACCACACAGTATAGTTTGCTCACCCATTAAATCTGATTTAACCTCAGCTACAAATGAAGATTCAAGAACGCCAGCTCTATTGCCACCGGTAGCTACAGCATAAGCTTTAGCTAATTCTAAACCAATATTATGTGGATCGTTTTCAGGGTGTACTGCTATTAGAGTTGGAACTCCAAAACCTCTTAAATATTCTTCTCTAACTTCAGTTCCAGGACACTTTGGAGCAACCATTATTACAGTAATGTCATCTCTGATTATAGTACCTTCTTCGACCATATTAAAACCATGAGAAAAAGATAAAACTGAATTCTTTTTCATTAATGGAACAACCGTAGAAACAACATTCGTATGATTTTTATCGGGTGTTAAATTTATTACAACATCTGCTTCAGGAATAATATCTTGAAAATTAGCAACATTAAAATTATTTTTTTTAGCATTTAAATATGATTCTTTTTTAGAATCAATTGAGGATTGTCTAAGAACATAAGAAATATCTAAACCAGAATCTCTCATATTTAATCCCTGATTTAAACCTTGAGCCCCACAACCAATAATAACAATTTTTTTTCCAAGTAAGGCATTAACTCCATCAGAAAATTCATCATTATTCATAAAACGACACATATTTAACTGATTTTTCTTTTCTAGATCACTAAGATTGTTGAAATAATTTCCCATGTAATTTATTTTAATTTTAAAAATTTTGAAATCTCCATTGATTTTTTTGAGACTGATATTCTACCAGATCTTACAAATTGTAATAATCCGTAAGGCTTGAGTTTTTGATATAAATCTTCAGTTTCTTCACGCCAACCAGTTTTTTCAATTACAAAATATTCGGGTTTTACAGTAACCATATTAGCTCTACTTTCTTTAATAATATTTTGTATTTGTCTTTCTTCAAATAATGATTCAGATTTTACCTTATATAAAGCGGTTTCAAGAAATATTGTTTCATCATCTGTGTGATAAAATGCAGCAATAACTTCAATCTGTTTTTCGATCTGTTTGACTAACTTCTTAACTTGATTAAAATTAACTTGAACTACGATTATGAATCTAAATATGTTTGATATTTCAGATTCTGAAGATGTAATACTTATAATATTAATATGTCTCTTTAAAAAAATTGCAGAAATTCTGTTCAATAAACCAACATTGTCCTCAGTATATATTGAAATAGTATATTTATTTAGTTCCATATTATTCTAATCTTATTTCTGAAACAGATGATCCTGAAGGTATCATCGGAAAAACATTCTCTTCTTTTTCTACACATACTTCTAATAGGAATGGTCCATCAAAATTTAACATTTCTTTTACTGAAATTTCTAATTCATCTCTGCTATCTACTCTTTTAGATTCAATGAAATAGCCTTTAGAAATAGTAACAAAATCAGGATTAACAAGCTCAGTTGATGCGTATCTTTTATCAAAAAATAATTGTTGCCATTGTCTAACCATTCCAAGAAAATCGTTGTTTAAAATAACAATTTTTACTGCAGCACGTGTTTGGAAAATTGTACCAAGTTCTTGTATAGTCATTTGAAAACCACCATCTCCAATCACGGCAATAACTTCTCTTTTATTATCGCCAATTTTTGCACCTAATGCTGCTGGCAATGCAAACCCCATGGTACCTAATCCACCAGAAGTAATATTAGATTTACTTAAATTAAATTTTGTATATCTACATGCAATCATTTGATGTTGCCCGACGTCAGTAACTAAAATTGAATTTCCGTCAGTATTGTTATTTATTGATTTAATAACCTCAGCCATTGAAATTCCTCCACTATTTTTGTTATATTCTTTATCTATTACTTTAATAAATTCAATTTGATTTAGTTTTCTAAATTTATCAAGCCATGATTTATGTTTATTATTCTTAATCTTGGGAAGTATTTTACTTAGTGTTTCTTTTACATCTCCTAAAACAGCAATATCAACTTCTACATTTTTATTGATTTCTGCTGGGTCAATTTCAAAATGAATAATTTTAGCTTGTTTAGCATAATTATTTAAATCACCAGTTACCCTATCGTCAAATCTCATTCCTATAGCAATTAGTAAATCACATTCATTGGTTAATTTATTTGGACCATAATTTCCATGCATTCCCAACATTCCAACATTCAAAGGATGATCTGTAGGAATTGCTGATAATCCTAAAATTGTCCAAGCTGATGGAATTCCTGATTTTTCAATAAAATTCAAAAACTCCTTTTCGGCATTTCCTAAAATAACACCTTGACCCCAGACAATAAATGGTTTCTTAGCATTATTAACTAAATCAGCTGCATCTGATAGTGAGTTTGAATCAATTTTTGGGATAGATTTATAACTTCTAACATTATTACACTTTTTATACTCAAATTTATCTAACATCTCAAACTGTGCATCTTTAGTGATATCTATCAGTACCGGACCAGGTCTTCCAGATCTTGCAATATAAAATGCCTTAGCAAAAATTTCAGCAATTTCAGAGGCTTTTGTTATTTGATAATTCCATTTTGTTACTGGAGTTGAAATTCCGATAATATCCGTTTCTTGAAAAGCATCAGATCCTAGAAGGTATGATGCAACTTGTCCAGTTATACATACCATTGGAGTAGAGTCAATTTGAGCATCAGCAATGCCTGTTACTAAATTGGTAGCACCAGGACCTGAAGTTGCTATCGCTACGCCAACTTTTCCTGAAGATCTAGCATAACCTTGAGCAGCGTGAGTTGCGCCTTGCTCATGTCTAACTAATATATGATGTATTTCATTTTCGAACTTGTATAACTCATCATACACAGGCATTATAGCACCACCTGGATATCCAAATATAACATCAACACTTTCATTGATTAATGATTTAATTACTGCTTCAGCACCAGATATTTTTTTCAAGATTAATAATTTAAGTTGTTACACATCCATTAGAAGCATCTGAAACTAGTTTCGAATACTTTGTTAGTACACCAGTAGAAATTTTTAAGGTTGGTTGAAGCCAATTTTTTCTTCTTTCATTTAAATCATCTTCATCAATCATTACATTAATTTCATTTTTTTCTGCATCAATTACAATAATGTCGTTATTTTTTATTAGTGCTATATTACCACCTACATAAGCTTCAGGACTAATATGACCAACAACAAACCCATGTGTTCCACCTGAAAATCTACCATCAGTAATCAATGCAACATCTTTACCTAATCCAGCTCCAATAATAGCAGATGTTGGTTTTAACATTTCGGGCATTCCGGGTCCTCCTTTTGGACCTTCATATCTTATTACAATTACATCACCTTTATCAATTAAGCCATTACTTATTGCATTGTTAGCTTCTAACTCTGAGTTAAATACTTTAGCAGAACCTTTAAAATAGAGACCTTCTTTTCCTGTAATTTTTGCTACGGAACCATTATTAGCTAAATTTCCATATAAAATTCTAATATGTCCTGTTTTCTTAATTGGATCATCAAATGGCATTATTATTTTTTGATTTTCTTTTAGTCCATTAACATCTTTTAAATTTTCTTCTATTGTTTTTCCAGTTACAGTTAGACAACTACCATCAATCATATTGTTATTTAACATAAATTTCATGACTGCAGGTATTCCACCAATGTTATGTAAATCTTCCATTAAAAATTTACCACTTGGTTTAAGGTCAGCTAAATAGGGTGTATTATTTGAAATTCTTTGAAAATCATCAATTGTGAAATTAATATTCGCTGTTTTACAAATAGCTAAAATGTGAAGAACCGCATTGGTTGAGCCTCCTAACACTGTTATTAACTTTACAGCGTTTTCAACCGAGCTTTTTGTTAAAATGTCTAGAGGTTTTATATCTTTTTTGATTAGATTTAATATTGATTTAGAAATTATTTTTTTTTCTTGTGCTTTATCATTACTTACTGCAGGATTGGACGAATTAAAAGGAAGTGATAAACCCATAGCTTCAATTGCAGATGCCATAGTGTTAGCAGTATACATACCACCACAAGCACCTGGACCAGGACATGATTTGCTGATTACATTATCATAATCTTCATCTGTTATAGTACCAGAGACTTTTTGACCCCAAGCCTCAAATGCAGAAACAACATCTAATTTTTTTCCTTTATAACAGCCAGGAGCAATTGTACCTCCGTATACTAGTATTGAAGGACGGTTTAATCTAATCATTGCCATTAAAGCTCCAGGCATATTTTTATCACATCCAACTACGGAAATCAATGCATCGTATGACATACCAGAAACAACAGATTCAATTGAGTCAGCTATCAAATCTCTAGACGGAAGAGAATACTTCATTCCATCAGTTCCCATAGATATGCCATCACTGATTCCAATAGTATTAAAGATTAATGGAACAGATTTATTAGAATCAATAGATTTTTTTATTTCAAGTGATAAATCATTTAAGTGCATATTGCAAGGATTACCTTCATATCCAGTACTTGCTATTCCGATAAATGGTTTGTTAAAATCCTCTTTTTTAAGACCGATAGCATGTAACATTGCCTGAGCTGCTGGCTGAGCGCCATGTGTAGTTATTGCTTTACTATATTTATTTAGCTCCATTTTAGAGTAAAAAAAAACTCCATATAAATGGAGTGAAAAGTAAATATAGTATTTATGTTTTTAATTTTCTATAATAATTTAATAATATCTTATTATATTGAAAATAAATATATTTTTATCATTTAAATTGAAGGAATATTACAATATATACAAAGATCAAAAGGAATTTTTTAGTTCAAAAAAGACATTTCCAATATCATTTAGAATAAATTCACTCAAGAGGTTAAAGTCAAATATTATTAAATATGAGAATCAAATTTTTAAAGCCTTAAATGATGATTTAGGTAAAAGTGAAGCAGAAACTTATTTTTCTGAAATCTCATTACTTTACAATGAAATAAACCTAGCACTAAAAAATATAAAAAAATGGTCATCAAAAAAAAAAATTTCATCTTCTGTAATTAATTTTTTGTCTTCAGATTATATATTACCTGAACCATACGGAACAATTTTAAATATATCTCCATGGAATTATCCTTTTCAACTGGCAATTTCACCAATTATTGGAGCAGTAGCAGCTGGAAACACTGTAGTATTAAAACCTTCTGAACATTCTGAAAACACATCTAAGCTTTTAAAAAAAATCATAAAAGAAAGTTTTGATAAAAGACATGTAAGTGTTGTGCTTGGAGGACCTGAAATTGGTTCAAATCTTCTAGATTTAAAATGGGATTATATTTTTTTTACCGGAAGCACTCAAATCGGAAAAATTGTAGCTAAGAAGGCTGCTGAACATTTAACTCCAACAACATTAGAACTTGGAGGAAAAAATCCTTGTATAATTGATGAAAAGGTAAATTTAAATGTTGCTGTAAAAAGGATCGTATGGGGTAAATTTTTAAATTGTGGTCAAACTTGTATTGCTCCTGATTTTATTTTGTGTCATAAAAATAACAAAGATAAATTTATAAGATTGTTAATTAATAGACTTAAAAAAATATATAATTCTGATTCCTATAATTCATCAAACTATTCAAAAATTATAAGCTCAAAACATGTTGAAAGATTAAAAGATTTAGTGGATAATAGTAATATAATTTATGGTGGAAATTTTGATGTTAAAACTAAGTTTTTTGAACCTACAATTGTTGAAATTAAAAATGATAAAAATAAACTTCTTGAGGAAGAAATTTTTGGCCCTATTCTTCCAATTGTCGAATATAATAATGATGATGAATTATACAAGATTTTAAATTTTTATAAAAACCCACTAGCTTTTTATGTTTTTACAAATAGAAAAAAATTTGGAGAAAAACTAATGCGAGATTTTTCTTTTGGAGGTGGTGCAATTAATGATACGATTGGACAAATTATAAATCACAAACTACCTTTTGGTGGAATTGGAGATTCAGGTCAAGGTAAATATCACGGTAAAGAATCTTTCAATACTTTTAGCCATTTTAAACCATATATTATTAAATCAAAATTCTTAGATCTGAATTTCAAATACAAGGTTGATGAAAAATCATTTTCATTTAGAATTATGAAAAAAATTTTTAGATATATATCAGCATGATTAAAGATTTTAATGAAGTAATAAAATCCAGGAGATCAGTAAGATTTTTTTTAAATAAAAACATCAATACTGAAACAGTAAAAGAATGTATTAAAAATGCAACTTTAGCACCCAATAGTAGTAATCTACAATTGTGGGAGTTTTATCATGTTATTAATGATGAAATAAAATCAAATATTTCTAAATCATGTTTTGATCAACCTGCTGCAAAAACAGCCAATCAATTTGTAGTTATTGTAACCAGAAAGGATTTATGGAAAAAAAGAAGAGATTTTAATTTAAATTTTATATTAGAAAAATTCAAAGATTTAAGTGATGAAAAATCACTGAAAAAGAAAAAGAATGCTGTTAATTATTACAAATTATTGATTCCAACTCTTTATGGCAACTTCTTGAAAATTACAGGGTATTTAAAATATTTAAATGTATCTATTATAGGGTTATTTAGACCAATGTATAGACAAGTTACTTCATCAGATTTAAGAGTTGTTGTTCATAAAAGTGCTGCATTGGCTGCTCAAAACTTCATGCTTAGTATGAGATCTTCAGGTTATGACACCTGTCCAATGGAAGGTTTTGATTCTGTAAGAGCAAAAAAAATTCTTAATCTTCCAAGTTCAGCAGAAATAAATATGATAATTGGATGTGGAATAAGATCTGAAAAAGGTATTTATTCGGAGCAATTTAGAGTTCCTTTTAAGGAAGTTTATTTTGAGAAGTAAAAGATTCTAAACCCTCATTTAACCAGTTTTTATAAGTTTCAGTATCTGTATACTGAATTGGTGTGTTTAAAATGTTTAGATCAGGTGAAATCAAGACATAATATGGTTGAGAATTAATTTTAAAGTTTAGAGTTTGAAAAGCTGACCATTTTTCACCTACTGTCTCTAATATCTTTTTATTACCATTCTTATCTCTTAAAGTTATTATATCATCACCTAAGTAGGTCCTATCATCTACGTATAATGATATTAAAATGAATTTATTATTTATTAAATCATATACTACAGGATCTGACCAAGTGTTCTCCTCTACCCTTCTGCAGTTTGCACAAGCCCATCCAGTAAAATCTAGTAAAATTGGTTTATTATACTTTTTACTTAATTCTAATCCCTTGTCAAAGCTTTTATAACAATCTAAGGATAACGGACAATCATTTTCAACTTCATAGATTGAATAAAACTCAGGAGGTAATAAACCACTTAAAAAACTAAGTTTAGTGTCTGAGTTGTTAGTAAGAGATTTAGACATAAAAAAACCGGTTAATATAAAAAATGTAGCAATTAGAGATTTTAAACTTATAATTGATGAAAAACTTTTTCTTAGATCTTTTAAAAGATATATTCCACATGCAATAAATATTATCACCCAAATTAAAACAAAAAGTTCTCTCTTTAATATACCCCAACCTTGAACTAAATCCACATTCGATAAAAACTTAAAAGCTAAGGCTAACTCTATAAAACCTAAAACTACTTTTACAGAATTCGTCCATGAACCTGACTTTGGTAGTTTGGTTAATACATTTGGAAAAAAAGCTAACAGAGTAAATGGTACTGAAAGAGCTATACCAAAACCTAACATTCCATAAGTAAGATCAACAGAACCTCCATCACCTGAAATACTTCCTACCAGTAAAGTTCCAAGTATTGGTCCAGTACAAGAAAAGGAAACTAAAACAAGAGTTAAAGACATAAAAAAAGTAGATAGTAACCCCTTTGAAACATTTGATTTAGAATCTGCACTATTAATCCACGAATTAGGTAAAGTAATTTCAAATAATCCAAAAAGTGAAAGAGCAAAAACTATAAATATTGTAAAAAACAAAAAATTTAAAACTGGACTTGTAGATATTTGATTAAGAATTTCAGGGTTAATATTTTCAAGAAAATAAAAAGGAATACTCAAGGACAAATAAATCAATATAATAAACAAACCATATGAAATTGAATAAAATTTTGCATTCTCATTTTTTGAAGAAAAAAAAGAAACAGTTAGTGGAATCATCGGAAAAACACATGGTGTCAATAATGCTAAAAAACCTCCTATAAGTCCTAATAAAAGAATATTAAGTCGTCTTGAAAAGCTATCATCACTAACTAGAGAGATGTTATTTATAATTAATTCTTTATTTCCAAAATCTTTTATTAAATCACTACTTACAGAGTTGTAATCAAAGGATTTTAAAGAAATAAATGAATTAGACGTTAAATTAAACTCTAAGTCAACATCTCTGAATATGCAGACTCTATCATCGCAAACTTGATAAAAAAGTTTTTGATTAATAATTTCACTAGAATAATCTTCTTTTACTATAACATCTTGATAATAAGTTATATCATCAATAAAATAGGATTGACCCATATTGAATATTGGATCAAACTTGGTTATAGGTGTTGGTTCAACAACATTTCCATAAAAACTAAACGGAGATTCATCTTCAAATACAAACTCAGTAGGAAGAGCTCCACCTTCAGGAAGAGTTTGTGCATATAACCTCCACCCTTCTTTGATTTCACCTTTGGTAACAAGTGTATACTCATTATTTCCATTGTCTATTACAGATGTTGACCAATTAATAGGGTTGTCCTGAGAACATATTAAATTAGCTAAAAAAAGTAAAACTAGATAGATACTCTTATACATTTACCATTTTTTACTAAATTTCTTCTGTCTGCTCTTAACCCAACTATCCATAATACTTCATCTTTATAATTTGACAGAATCCATTGATTTTGCTTGTCAAAAATCGACATTTTTTCATCTTTAAAAAATTTACTGAGCTTTTTTTTACCAATCATTCCATTAGGATAGAAGTAATCCCCTTCTTTCCATCTCCTTAGCTTAAGTGGTTTATCAACATTTTCAGAAATACAGATATGATTTCTTGATGGTTTTGAAGCACTTTGCGAAAAAACTAGATCAATCTTTATCGGATAATCATTTGATCCATTATTTAATAAAAATTCATCAATTATTTCTGAATAATTTTTATAAATAATAATATGGTCCCTATTAGATAATATAGTATGTGAATCAGATCTTATTAATTTTCCAGAATCAGATCTTAAAATCTTAAATAATTCCATTTTATCAAAAAAACCAAATCTTTGAAAATATTCGAACTCAAAAGATTCGAAATCAAAAGCTTTCCAAAATTTTTTCTTTGACAATAATTGACCTGATTTATTTTCTTTAAAATATTTAGATAAGTCAACATTAAAATATCTGTTTTTTATATTGAATTCAAGATTTGCAATTTCAAAAAGATCCTTGAAATTAGTTCTGTATTGAGTATTGATTTTATTTATTACTGGGATAATTAAATTTCTAATTTTATTTCTTTCGTATTTATTTTCCTTGTTAGTTGAATCATCCCTCCATGATAAATTGTATTCGAGTGCATATTTTTTTATATCCTCTTTAGTAAAAATTATAAGTGGTCTTAAAAGACAATTATGTTTTTCTCTTATTCCTAAGAATGAATTATTCTTTTTCCCTCTGAGCAGATTCAAAAAAACAGTTTCAATATTATCATCAAAATGGTGTCCGGTTAAAATATAATCGAATTTATTTTCATCTTTAAGTTTATATAAATAATTATATCTTATTTCTCTAGCTTTAGCTTGAATAGATTTATTGTAAGTTGACAAATCATGAGATATTGTATAAAAATTAATTTTTTTTTGATTAGCATAATTCTTTACAAAATTTTCATCAAAATCGCTTTCCTTTCCCCTTAACTTATAATTTACATGCGCAATTGAAAAATCTAAATTCAATTTTAATAAAAGATCACACAAAACCATACTATCTAAACCTCCACTAACTGAGACAAGTAATTTCTGTTTTAGATTTTTAAATCTCTTCTTAAATCTATTTAGCATAATTCAAATATACTATTTCAATGAACTAATCATTGCTTCAGCCTTAAGTTTACACTCATTAAATTCTTGATCAGGATCTGAGGCAAATGTTATGGCACTTCCAACATTAATATTTAAATTATTTCTTTGAGAGTCATAAATTATTGATCTAATTACAACATTAAAATCAAAATCTTTTTTTGGGGTAATATATCCAACTGCACCACTATATATACCTCTTTGAGTTTTTTCAAATTCCTCAATTAATTCCATTGATCTAATTTTGGGTGCACCTGTCATACTCCCCATGGGAAATGTGCTTTCTAAAATTTTTGAAATCTTTGTTGAATTACTTATCTCAGCTTCAACTGTTGAAATTAATTGGTGTACATTCTTGAAAGAATATAATGTTGAAAGTTCTTTAACTGTGACTGTGCCTTTTTTTGCAATTCTAGATAAGTCATTTCTTACTAAGTCAACTATCATATGATTTTCCGATAGTTCTTTAGAATTATTGTTTAAATAATTAATGTTTCTTAAATCATTATTAATGTCATTTTCTCTTCTAATAGTTCCTTTAATTGGTTGAGTTTTTATTTTATTATTTTTCTTTTTAATAAATCTTTCTGGTGATGAGGATAATAAATAGAAAGATTTTAATTTAATGAAAGCACTCATGGGAGATTCGGTCTGGGAATTAAGAGAAATATATGATTTAACTGGATCTATAATTATGTCATTAGAATGATAATCAATACAAAAATTAAGTTCATAAATATCTCCAATTCTTATATGTTCTTTAATTTTATTTATCGACTTCACATAATCACTTTTTTTTAATCTTAGCTCTAAACTATTTTTGACAGATTGGTTTTTAAAAGAATATTTAAAATTTAGAATCTTATTTAATTCGTCAAAAGGTTTTATTCCTGAAACATATTTTAAATCAACTGTATTTTCATTAATAGTTATAATAACCTTAGGTTGAAAAAAATAAACATTTGGAAGATCATGACAAAGTAAATTTTGACTTTTCAAAGGTTCAATTTCGTTTTTTAAATCATAAGAAAAAAAACCAAATAACCAATCTTTGCATTGGGAAACATAATCGTCTAATTTTTTAAGAGAATTTTTATTTGAAGACAAAAAAGAATGAATTCCATATGCAAAAATTAAATCATAATCAGTACTTGAATAATTTGAGTTTAGAATAATAGAGTTTTCAAAATGAGTAGAAATATGAATAATTTTTCTTTTAAAACCCTCAATGTCATCAACCGTAAAAACTTTATTTAATCTTTCCAATAATTAAAAATAATTATAAAAAATATTTTGTTTAATATTTTTTTTTGATATTTGCATTGTGATATCAATAAATTTTACAATTCAACGTAAACCCAGTAACGTACGTCGCCAGTAGATGTACATTCATATATCTGTTTGATATTATATTCACAAATTAATTAAAAACTTTAAAATTGAAAATTGAAATAGCTTCTTTGAAGCACATAAAATATTGTAAAATCATTTCTGATACCATTTCGGATTCAGCAAAAGTAAGAGGAACTGGCATTGCTTTAAGAACACCCGAATATATTGAAACGAAAATTAGGAACAACAATGCAATTATAGCAATTGATGATAAAAAATTTGCAGGTTTTTGTTACATTGAAATATGGGGACATGGTAAATATGTTGCTCATTCTGGACTTATTGTATCACCTGAATACAGAGGAATAGGTCTCGCAAAAAAAATAAAGAAAAAAACTTTCAATTATTCAAAAGAAAAATATCCCGATACAAAAATATTTGGAATTACTACAGGTCTAGCCGTAATGAAAATTAATTATAGTTTAGGATATAAACCTGTAACTTTTTCTGAGTTGACAGATGATAAAGAGTTCTGGAAAGGTTGTCAGACATGTAAAAATTACGATATTCTTCAGAGAACAAAAAGAAAAATGTGTTTATGCACAGGAATGTTATATAACCCAAAAAAAATTAAATGAAAAAAATTACTCTTGCTTACAGTGGTGGTCTAGATACATCATATTGTTTAAAAAAATTATCCAATGATGGCTACATTGTAGATGCTGTAAGTGTTAATACTGGTGGTTTTACAACCAGTGAGTTAAAACAAATTGAAGAAAATGCGTACAAACTCGGAGCAAATAAATATAAATCAATCGATGCAGTTAATTTGTTTTATGATAAAATTATTAAGTATCTAATCTTTGGAAACGTATTAAGAAACAATACTTATCCTCTTTCCGTTAGTTCAGAAAGAATAATTCAAGCAATTAAAATAGTAAAATATGCCAAAGAGAATAAATGTAATTTTATAGCTCATGGAAGTACTGGAGCTGGAAATGATCAGATTAGATTTGATATGATTTTCCAAATATTAGCGCCAGAAATAAAAATATTAACACCTATAAGAGATAACAATCTTTCAAGAGAAGATGAGTTAGAATATCTCAAACAAAATAATATTGATTTAAAGTGGAATAAAGCAAAATACTCAGTAAATAAAGGTTTATGGGGAACTAGTGTTGGCGGAGAGGAAACATTGACGTCAAATACAAAACTTCCAGAAAGCGCATATCCAGGTTCATTAGAAAACACTACTCCGAAAAATCTAACAATAAATTTTAAAAAGGGAGAAATTCACAGTATTGATGATAAAAAAATTGATAAAATAAAAGCAATTGAATATGTTTCTAAAATATGTGATTCTTATTGTATAGGGAGAGACATTCATGTTGGTGATACAATTATTGGGATTAAAGGAAGAGTTGGTTTTCAAGCAGGTGGTCCTATGCTGATAATTAAAGCACACCATCTTTTGGAAAAACATACGCTAACAAAATGGCAATTATTCCAAAAAGATAAAATATCTGATTTTTATGGAATGCTGCTGCATGAAGGTCAATATTTAGATCCTGTAATGAGAGATATTGAAGCATTTTTATTTTCAAGTCAATCAAAGGTAAGCGGAAGTGTAAATGTTACTTTATATCCATACAGATTTGAATTAGAAGGAATAGTTTCTGAAAATGATCTAATGAATACAAAATTTGGTGTGTATGGTGAAAAAAATAAACTTTGGAATGCACAGGATGCTAAAGGATTTATAAAAATACTTTCAAATCAAAATAAAATTTATCAAAATATCAATGAAAACAAAAAAAATTAAAGTAGGAATAGTTGGAGCATCAGGATACACAGGAAGCGAGCTAATTAGACTTCTTTTAAATCATCCTAACGTTAATATTTTATTTGCATTAAGTAAAACTAACAATAAGAGAAAAATCACTGATTTATTTAATGATTTAATTGATGAAACCGATCTCAGTTTTGTTGATAAAATTAATAATGATGTTGATGTGATTTTTTTATGTTCTGGACACAATAAGTCAATCGAATTTATTAATAATAATCAAATAAAAAACACAACAAAGATAATTGACTTAAGTCAGGATTTTAGAAATAATAATTTTCATGAAAAATCAAATAGAAAATTTGTTTATGGACTTCCTGAAATTAATAAAAAAATTATAAGTAAAAGTAAAAATATTGCAAATCCAGGTTGCTTTGCAACAGCTATTTTATTAGGATTAATTCCTAGTGTAAAATTTAATATTCCTGAAGCTGATATTCACATAAATGCAATTACAGGAAGTACTGGTGCTGGAATCGTTCCAAAAGAAAGCACACACTTTAGTTGGAGAAACAATAATATTACTTGGTATAAACCTTTTGAACATCAGCATTTAGAAGAAATTAATAATACTCTAAAATCTGTAAATGAAAAAGAATACAATTTAAATCTTATAACCTACAGAGGACCGTTTTCCAGAGGAATTTATTGCACAAGTTATTTTGAATCAACAAAAACAATTGAAGAGATTACAGAATGCTATAAAAAGTTTTATTTAAAATCTACATTTGTTAAAATATCAAAAAATGAGATTGATCTTAAGAATGTTGTAAATACAAATAAATGCTTAATTAATTTGAAAAAAATAAATGATAAAATACTTATAACTTCAGTCATTGATAATTTAATTAAAGGAGCATCTGGACAAGCAATTCAAAATATGAACATTATGTTTGATATTGAGGATTTAATAGGAATCAATTTAAAATCAATTATTTATTAATATGAAAATAGGAATTATTGGAGCTGGTAATCTCGGATTAAGTATCGCTCAAGGTTTATTAATTAGTGATAAAATAACAACCTTACATCTAACTAAAAATAAAATTTCAAGTATTAAAGAGTATGATGAGATAGAAAATGTAATAGTAACTAATAACAATTTACTAGCAGTTGAAAATTCTGATATTATAATAATCTCAGTGCAGCCGAATATTGCATTAAAAATATTAGATGAAATCAAAGATTCTATTGGTGAAAATCATATTATAATATCAACAATTACAGGATTAAAAATTTCTTCAATTGAAAAAGTATTAGGAAATAATAAAAAAATTATAAGATCTATGCCGAACACTGCTGTTTCAGTGAGAAAATCATTAACATGTATTTGCTCAAATGAAACTGGTAAAGATTATCTTGATCTATGTGTTTCAATTTTTAATAGTATTGGTAAAACAATTATAATTAATGAATCTAAAATGCAATCTGCGACTGTAATGTGCGCAAGTGGTATAGCATTTTGGATGAGAATTATAAGAGCTATGGCACAGGGTGGAGTTGAACTAGGTTTTGAAGCGAAAGATTCATTAGAAATATCCTATAGAACTGCAGAAGGAGCAATAAATCTTCTTAAAACTAACAAATCTCATCCTGAGGAAGAGATAGACAAGGTTACAACACCAAGTGGATGTACAATTAAAGGAATAATAGAAATGGAAAATAAAGGATTAAGCTCTGCGATTATTCATGGATTGATATCATCATATGGAAAAATTAATAAAATAAAATGAAAAATTTTATAAATATTAATAATGTTAAAAATTATCACAAACTAGTTGATGATGCATTGATTTTAAAAAAAAATAAATTAAAATTTAACAAAAAAAATATAGACATCACTCTTGGGCTAATTTTTTTCAATCCAAGTTTAAGAACAAGGATGAGCACATATAAAGCTGCAAAAAACTTAGGTATTAATGTTATTCAAATAAATCTTAATAATGACGGCTGGAAATTAGAGTTCGAAGAAGGTTCAATTATGAATTTAAACAAATCGGAACATGTTAAAGATGCTGCAAGAGTGATAAGTCAATATTGTGATATTGTTGGAATTAGATGTTTTCCAGAACTCAAAAAAAGAAAACATGATGAGAAAGAATTAATTATTGAATCTTTTAGAAAATATTCAAAAATTCCAGTAATTAATTTAGAAAGCTCGTGTAGTCATCCGCTACAAGCATTAGCTGACGCAATCACTATTAAAGAAAATATTTTATTAAAAAAACCAAAAATTGTATTGTCATGGGCTCCACATGTTAAGGCACTTCCACATGCTGTAGCTAACTCATTTATTAAAATGGCATTAAGATTAAACTATGATATTACTGTAGCTAATCCGAAAGGTTATAATTTGAGTAAAGTTATAACAGAAAACATAAAAATAATTCATGACCAAGAAAATGCATTTGAAAATGCTGATTTAATTTATGCTAAAAACTGGTGTTGTTATGATAATTATGGACAGGTTATAGAAACTGAAAAAAATTGGATTATAAATAAAGAGAAAATGAAACTAACAAACGATGCTAAATTTATGCATTGTCTTCCAGTTAGAAGAAACTTAGTTGTTACTGACGAAATTTTAGATAGTAGTAATTCCTTAATTTTAAATCAAGCGGAGAATAGAATATTTAGCGCTCAAATAGTACTTAAAAATATTATTGATGAAATCTGAGTTAAAAATCTTTAAAATAGGTGGAAAAATTATTTCTGATAATAAAATCCTTCAAAAATATATTAATAAGATAAAAAATATTAATGAAAATATTATTTTAATTCATGGTGGGGGAAATATCGCTAATCAATATTTCTCAAGACATAATCTACCAATCAAAATGATTAATGGAAGAAGAATAACTGATAAAAAATCTTTAGATATTTTAGTAATGTTGTATGCAGGAATAATTAATAAAAATCTGGTTTCAAAATTAAATAATTCAAATAATAATTTTATAGGATTATCAGGAGCTGATTCAAAAGTAATAATAAGTGATAAAAGAAAAGTTGAAAATATTGACTATGGATATGTAGGTGATATTAAAAGTATAGACAGTGAATTCATAAAAGAATTGATTAAAAGCAAAACCTACCCAGTTTTTTGTCCAATTACATATGACAAGAAAGGTTCTCTATTAAATACAAATGCTGATACAATTGCCACAAAAATATCAATTGAAATGACTAAACACTTTGATGTATACTTATATTATTGTTTTGATAAAAAAGGAGTAATTATTAACAACAAAGTTTGTAATAGATTGAATGAAAATGACTACAAAAAATATTTAAAAACAAATCAAATCAAGGATGGGATGATTCCAAAACTTGAAAATTCATTTAACTCAATTAGAAATGGAGTAAAAAAGGTATTCATAGGAGATATTGATATATTTGAAAAATCAAATAATAACACTGAAATATGTTTGATATAAATAAATTACAGAATGATGCAATTGATTTACTTAAAAAATTAATAAGTATTAAATCATTTTCTTTTGAAGAGGATAAAACTGCAGATGAAATCGAAAATTTTCTTATCAGCAGAAGAATCAAATGTGAGAGAAAAGCAAATAATATAATTTCATACAATAAATTTTTTGATAAAAACAAAAAAACTATACTACTAAATTCACATCATGATACTGTTGAGCCAAATTCTGCATATACACTAGACCCATACAATCCTACAGTCTCAAAAGGAAAATTATTTGGCTTAGGAAGTAATGATGCTGGTGGGGCTCTGGTTAGCTTAATCTCAACATTTGTTCATTTTTATGAAAAAGAAAATTTGAATTATAATTTTATTCTGCTAGCATCAGGTGAGGAAGAAAGATCCGGACCAAATGGAATAAAAAGCGTGATACCTACTCTACCCAAAATTGATCTTGCTATCGTTGGTGAGCCAACATTAATGGATATTGCGATAGCTGAAAAGGGATTAATTGTATTTGATTTAATCATAAAGGGAACCTCAAGTCATGCAGCACACCCAAACAAAAACAACCCAATTTATAAAGCAGCCAAATTAATTAATATAATTTCTAATATAAATTTTGAAAAAAAATCAGATCTATTAGGAGATGTAAAGTTAACAGTAACTCAGATTAATGCTGGAATTCAGCATAATGTTGTACCAAGCGATGTTAATCTCGTATTAGATGTTAGAGTAAATGATAAATACTCCAATAAAGAAATATTTAATGAATTAAAAAAAGTATTAGATTGCCAAATAATTCCTAGAAATCTAGAGTTAAACTCATCTTCAATTTCAACTGATCATAGAATTGTAAATTGTGCAAAAAAACTCAAATTTAAAACATATGGATCACCAACTCTTTCGGATCAAGCTAAAATAAGTTGTGACTCAATAAAATTAGGACCTGGTGATTCTTTAAGATCACATACTGCAGATGAATTTATTTTTATCGATGAAATAAACAATGGTATAAAAAAATATATTAAACTTTTAGAAGAATATTCATTATGAAGCTATGGACTAAAAACGACGAATTAGATAAAATAATAGAAAAATTTACTATCGGGAAAGATAGATACTATGACATGTTCCTTGCAAAGTATGATATAATTGCAAGCATAGCACATGCTAAAATGCTTCAAAAAATAAATTTGATTAGTTCCAAAGAAATGAATTTACTTGTCAAAGAACTTAACAAAATCAAAAAATTAATTCACGAGGATAAATTTATAATTGATGAAAAATTTGAAGATATTCATTCAAAAATAGAAAGTTATTTAACTGAAAATTTGGGTGACTTAGGTAAAAAAATTCATACTGGTAGATCAAGGAATGATCAAGTTTTAGTATCTCTTCAATTGTTATTTAAAGATGAAATTTTAAATATTAAATTGGAAATTAATAAACTTTTCAAATCATTAATAAAACTTTCAAAAAAAAACAAAGATTATCTTCTTCCTGGATATACGCATTTACAAACAGCGATGCCATCATCTTTTGGTTTATGGTTTTCTTCATATGCAGAAAGTTTGATTGATGATGTATTGTTTTTAAACACTGCGTATAAAATTAATGACCAAAATCCTTTGGGAAGTGCTGCTGGTTATGGAACATCTTTTGAAATAGACAGAGAATTTACTACAAAAGAATTAGGTTTTAAAGAATTGAAATACAATGTGCTTGCATCACAAATGAACAGAGGAAAAATTGAAAAAAGTTTAAGTATTGCTTTAAGTTCAATAGCTACAACTCTTTCAACATTTTGTTCTGATATTTGTTTTTACATGACTCAAGAATTAAATTTTATATCATTTCCTAATGAAATGACAACTGGCTCAAGCATTATGCCTCATAAAAAAAATCCAGATGTTTTTGAACTAATTAGAGCAAAATGCAACTCGATTAAAGCTTTGCCAAATGAATTGATTTTAATGTCAAATAATTTAACAAGTGGATATCACAGAGATTATCAAATTTTTAAAGGTAGGATCATTGATGGAATATTAGATGCAATTGAATGTATAAAAGTTTTTAATTATTCTATTAATAAAATTAAAGTGAGGAAAAATATTTTAGATGATGATAAATACAAGTTTATTTTTTCAGTTGAAAATCTAAACGAATTAGTTAAAAATGGAAAAACTTTCAGAGATTCTTATAATCAAATTTCTAAAGAAATAAAAAACAATTCTTTTAAACCAAATAAGACCATAAAGCACACTCTAATTGGGGGAATACATAATTTATCTTTAGATCAAATTGAGTTAAAAATGAAAGAAAATTTTAAATTATGACATGAAGAAAATAATAGTAATAATAATTTCCATTATAATTTATTCTTGTGAAAGAAATGAATCGAGTCCAAATTTTATAATTTTTATTGCTGATGATGTTAGCTGGGATGATCTTAGATGTTATGGGAACAATGATGTCAAAACACCTAATATTGACAATCTTGCCAAGAATGGAATAATTTTTAAAAACACTTATCTTACAACAAGCTCATGCAGTCCTAGTAGAAATTCTATTCTAACCGGAAGATATCCTCATAATACTGGTGCTGCTGAACTTCACACAGAACCTCCACTTGAAATGATTTCAATTCCGGAAATTTTAAAAACAAAAGGATACTATTCATTACTAGCAGGTAAGTTTCATATGGGAGAATATGCAAGAAAAGGTTTTGATGAAATTCATGATAATAGAAAAATAAATGGTGACGGAGGTGAAAAATATTGGACAAAAGCAATTAAAAAAAGACCAAAAAATAAACCATTTTTTATGTGGTTTTCGTCATATGATGCACACAGGGTTTGGGGAGAGAATCAGTTTTCTGGAACTCATAACCCTAATACAATTAAAGTACCTAAATATTTAGTAGATAATAACTTAACAAGAGTCGATTTGAGTAAATACTATGATGAGATTTCAAGATTTGATTTTTATATCGGAGAGGTGGTTAAGGAACTTAAAAAGCAAAACGTTTTAGAAAACACAATGATTATTGTTATGGCAGACAACGGAAGACCTTTTCCTCACAGTAAAACAAGACTAAATGATCAGGGTGTTAAAACACCATTCATCATTAACTATCCAAAACTAAATAAAGGAAATAAAACTAGCACTAGTTTAATAAGTTCAATTGATATAGCACCAACTATTATCGAACTTGCCAAAATAAATAAAATTGATAATTTCCAAGGTGAAAGTTTTTTAGATATAATTAAAAAACCAGAAAGTCCATTCAGGAATTATATTTTTTCAGAGCATAATTGGCATGATTACGAGTCACATCAAAGAATGGTTAGAAATAAAAATTATTTGTATATAAGGAATTCTAGGCCATTATTTTCTCAAGAAGGACCACTTGATGCGATAAATAGTATGACTTATCTTGATCTAAAAAATGGTAAAAAAGACAATACATTAACTGATTTACAATCTGAGATATTTTTAAAGCCAAGATCTTCTGAAGAGTTCTATGATTTAAATAAAGATCCCTATCAGTTTGATAATTTAATAATTTCTGAAGCAGGGATTTATAAATCAGAAAAATACAATGAATTAAAAATAATTTTGGATGAATGGATTAAAGAAACGGGCGATAATTTGCCAATCAATTTAACTAAGGATTGGTATCAAAGAGAACAAGAGCCTTATAACGAGTCATCTTTACTAAAAACTGAGTATCATGGAATTAGAGGGGAAATGCCAGGAAAATTAACTAATGCCATCAATAACAATAATAAAGGGCCTTTTTAAATATGTAAAGGTCTATTTTCAAGAGCTGATAATGCTGCTTCTTTCATTGCTTCAGAGTATGTTGGATGTGGATGGCTCATCATTGAAATATCCTCACATGAAGCTCTAAACTCCATTGCTGTTACACCCTCAATAATTAAATCAGCTGCTCTTGCACCAATAATATGAACTCCAAGAATTTCATCAGATTTTTTATCAGCAATAATTTTTACAAAACCGTCTAGGTCACTACTTGCACGAGACCTTCCAAGGGCTCGCATAGGGAATTTTCCTATTTTTATATCAATATTTTCTTTTATTAACTCTTTTTCAGTCTTACCAACCGATGCAACTTCAGGCCAAGTATATATAACATTAGGAATTAAATTGTAATCAATATGTGGTTTTTGATTTTTTAAAATTTCTGCAACTGCAATACCTTCTTCCTCAGCTTTATGAGCAAGCATAGGCCCACTTATTACATCGCCAATAGCATATATATTTTTATTTGAGGATTGAAATTTATTATCAACTTTTATTTTTCCTTTACTGTCTAATTCAACATTAACTTTATCTAGATTTAAACCAACTGTGTAAGCCTTTCTTCCAACTGAAACTAAACAAAAATCACAATTAAAATCCTTAATATCTCCATTTAAATTTCTTGCTTTCACACTAACATGTTCACCTTGATTTTCTGCCTGAAAAACTTCGTGAGATAAATAAAAATTAATTTTTTCCTTTTTTAGTACTTTTAATAATTCTTTAGAAACATCATCATCCATAAATGGAGTAATTCTATCTGAATATTCAATAACTGAAACATCAGAACCTAACCTTCTATAAACTTGTCCAAGTTCCAAACCAATAACACCACCTCCAATTATAACTAAATGTTTTGGAATTTGATTAAGAGATAAAGCTTCAGTGGATGTTATGATTCTTTTTTTATCAATATTTATAAATGGTAATGAAATTGGTTTTGATCCTGTTGCAATTATACATTTGTCAAAAATAATTGGCTCATCAATTCCATCAATTAAAATTGTTGAAGAATTGGAAAATGATGCTGAACCATTAAAAACTTTAATTTTATTTTTATTCATTAAAAAGTCAATTCCCTTAACAGTTTGATTCACAACACTGTTTTTTCTTTCAATCATTTTATGGAAATCTAGTTTAATTTCTCCATTAATTTCAATACCATGAGTTGAAGCATTTTTTAAAATATCATGATAATGGTGAGATGAATCTAATAAAGATTTAGAAGGAATGCATCCAACATTTAGACAGGTACCGCCTAATGAATTATATTTTTCAATTATTGCTGTATTAAATCCAAGTTGAGAAAGCCTTATTGCACATACATATCCTCCTGGACCTGATCCAATAACAACTACATCATATTTATTTTGTGACATTGAGATACAAAAATACAAATACCTAATAATTAAAATTGATTTTAATAGTTTATTTTAAGATGTATAAAGTTGAATTTTGAATATATTAGCAATATAGTATAGGATAGAATAAAATGAGTATTGAAAATAAAAAACTAATTTCCTTATTTGATTCAATTATTCCTATAATTGCACTAGTTACATTACTATACTTAAATGTAAGCATATATGGAGATTCTTCACTGAATGGTTCTAATCAATTAATTTTAATAATAGGTTCTTCAATTGCATTTTTTTTTGGAATAAAAAATAAAGTAAAAGCGGAAACTATTTTTAATACTATTTCAAATAATTTAAAATCAATAAGCACTCCTATAATAATTCTTTTACTTGTTGGTGGTTTATCAGGATCATGGATGATTAGTGGCATTATTCCTTCAATGATTTACTATGGTCTTAAATTAATTAATGTTAGTTTCTTTTTGCCAACTTGTGTGATTATAAGTGCTATTGTTGCTATTTCAACTGGAAGCAGTTGGTCTACCACTGCAACAATTGGCATAGGTTTGATTGGAATAGGAAAGGTTTTAGGATTTGATTTAGGGTTAGTTGCAGGAGCTATAATTTCAGGCGCCTATTTTGGTGATAAAATGTCTCCACTTAGTGATACTACAAATTTAGCGGCTGCAGTCACAGAATCTAATCTTTTTGAGCATATAAAATATATGACAATAACAACCTTTCCAACAATAATTATTACTCTAATTTTTTTTACATCTTATAATATTTTTAATATGCCAAGTGATAGTATTGAAAAGCTTAATTATGTTGAATCTATAAAAGATTATTTTTTTATATCACCCATTTTATTTTTTGTACCAATTATTGTTATCGTTTTAATAATAAGAAAAATTAACCCAGTAATTTCTTTATTTATTGGAATTATAACCGCAGCCTTTTTAATCTTAGTATTTCAAAATAATTTGATATCAAGCTTTACATCTGATAATGTCTTAAGTACATATGAATTTATAATTAATTCAATTGTAAGTGAAACAAAAATTGAAACGGGAAATAGTTCTTTAGATGATTTATTTTACACAGGTGGTATGAAGGGAATGTTGAATACAATCTGGCTTGTAATTTGCGCAATGATTTTTGGAGGTGTTATGGAAGCAATAGGAGCACTTAAACGTATTTCTTATTTTTTGCTAAAAAAAACAAAATCAATGTTTGGTTTGTTTTCCAGCACTGTTATAAGTTGTTTAACAGTTAATGTTTCTGCTTCTGATCAGTATTTAGCTATAGTTGTTCCAGGAAAAATGTTTTCTAAAGCTTACAGTGATAGAAATTTATCAAGCTTAAACTTGAGTAGAACAATTGAGGATTCAGGCACAGTAACATCTGTGTTAATTCCATGGAATACTTGTGGTGCTTATCAAGCAAGTGTTTTGAATGTTAATGTTCTTGATTATTTTATATTCGCTATTTTTAACTGGCTTAGCCCTATAACAACTTTAATAATTGCCCTTATTAAATATAAAATCAAAAAAATATAATGAATAATTTTAAAATAATTTCAGGTGTTTTCTTTATTGTTTTTTCATTTTTAATTACCATTTCAATTATTTCATTTTTTTCAACCTGGCAAAATGATCAATCTCTCATTAGCAATGTTTTTACAACCGACGATGATTTCGAAAATGTGGGTAATAAAATTGGATTCTTTCTTTCTTATTATCTAGTTTATAAAAGTTTTGGAGTTGCATCATTACTAATTTGTTTTAATCTTTTAATCATCGGACTATCATTGAGCCTTAATAAAGGATTAAATAAACTTTTAAACAGATCTTTTACAATACTATTATCTACTGTTTGGGTTTCTATTTTTTGCGGATATTTTGTAAGTAATAAAATTTATTCAGGAATATTTGGGTTTGAACTCAACAATATAATTATAAATCTAAGTGGTGATATTGGTTTAATTTTATTCTTGATCTTTGGATTTATTATTTTTATTGTAATAGTATTAAAAATAACACCTCAAAAAATTCTATTTTTTTTAAAAAGTAATTATTCAAAAACATTTTCAATACTTAAATCTAAACCCAGAAATGATACAAAAATTGATGAATCAACAGATGACACAAAATTTATTTTTAAAAACGATAAACAAGTTGAATTTATAAAACCAACTATTCAAAATTTTTCAAAAATAGAATCCCTTGAGGGAGAAAAGGAAATAAAGACAATTGAGGATGAAGTTGAAATGAAAATTGAAAAAATTAATGACGAGGAGAGAATAAAATCTGAGGCTAATAATATTTTAAATAAATATGGTGAATATGATCATACTCTTGAACTAAAAAGTTTCAAGAAACCACAATTAAAAATACTTTCAGAACATGATAACGATGGTGTAATAACAATTAATCAAGAAGAATTAGAGGAAAATAAAGAAAAAATAATTGAAACACTCAGAAACTATAAAATTGGTATTGATAAGATTAAAGCTACTATCGGACCAACTGTAACTCTTTATGAAATTATACCGGAAGCTGGAATAAGGATATCAAAAATCAAGAATTTAGAGGATGATATTGCATTATCACTATCAGCACTTGGAATTAGAATAATAGCCCCTATCCCAGGAAAAGGTACAATTGGGATAGAAGTTCCTAATAAGAATAGAAAAACAGTTTCAATGAAATCTCTCATATCTTCGAAAAAATTTCAAGAAGCTGAAATGGAACTCCCATTAGCACTAGGAAAAACTATAAGTAATGAGACTTTGGTAGTAGATTTATCAAAAATGCCGCATCTTTTGATGGCGGGTGCTACTGGTCAGGGAAAATCTGTTGGTATAAACTCAATAATAACATCATTACTCTACAAAAAACACCCATCTGAAATAAAATTTATTTTAGTTGATCCTAAGAAAGTTGAATTAACATTATTCAATAAAATTGAGAGACATTATTTAGCTAAATTACCTGATTCTGATGAACCTATAATCACGGACAATAAAATTGTTATAAAAACATTAAACTCACTATGTATTGAAATGGAACAGAGATATGATCTACTCAAAAATGCTATGTGTAGGAATATTAAAGAATATAATATAAAGTTTAAGAAAAGAAAACTAAACCCCAACGACGGTCATAAATTTCTTCCTTATTTAATTCTAATTGTTGATGAGTTTGCAGATTTAATAATGACAACAGGAAAGGAAGTTGAAACACCTATAGCAAGGCTTGCTCAGTTAGCAAGAGCTGTTGGAATTCATTTGCTAATTGCAACTCAACGACCATCTGTAAATGTTATAACTGGTTTAATTAAAGCTAATTTCCCTGCAAGAATTGCTTTCAGGGTTACCTCTAAAGTAGACTCAAGAACAATTTTAGATTCAGGAGGTGCAGACCAATTAATTGGAAGAGGAGATATGCTTTATACTCAAGGGAATGATTTAATAAGACTTCAGTGTGGATTTGTGGATACAGATGAAATTGAAAAAATAACTGAAATAATTGGTTCTCAAAAAGGATATACTAATGCTTATATATTACCTGAATTTATAGAGGAGGATAAAATACAAAACAATACAATTGATATTGAAGACAGAGACCCACTATTTCGAGAAGCTGCGGAGGTTATTGTAACAGCGCAACAAGGTTCAGCATCGTTAATACAAAGAAAATTAAAATTAGGATATAACAGAGCTGGAAGAATAATAGATCAACTTGAAAGTGCAGGAATTGTTGGGAATTTTGAAGGTAGTAAAGCTAGATCTGTGTTAGTAAAAAATTTAGTTGAACTTGATCAAATTATCAAAAGTGATTAAAAATGAAGCTTCTAGATAAATATATATTAGTTTCCTATTTAAAAAAGTTTTTTGGTTTTTTCATCTTGATAATGTTTGTATTTATTTTTCAAACAATATGGATGTTTATTGATGATTTAGCTGGAAAAGAAGTTGATTATGAAATAATTTTTAAATTCTTAATTTACTACACACCAAAATTAATACCATTAATTCTTCCTTTAACCGTACTTCTAGCTTCAATTATGACTTATGGAAATCTAGCTGAAAACTATGAGTTTGCGGCTATTAAGTCCTCCGGTCTTTCGTTATTTAGATCAATGAGAAGTTTAATTGCTTTTAATATATTACTATGTTTTAGTGTCTTTTTTGTTTCTAATAATTTGATTCCATATGCAGAATTCAAATCATATAATTTAAGAAAGAATTTAGCAAAAGTAAAACCATCGTTAGCAATCAGTGAAGGTATTTTTAATAATATTGGATTTATGAATATAAAAGTTGATGAAAAATATGGTTATGATAATTCAAACTTAAAAGATATTATTATACATAAACAAAACAGAAACAATGATAATACAATTGTTATAAAAGCATCGAACGGTAAATTAATTAGTAATGAGTATTCTGATATTTTAAAAATAGAACTTAATGATGGATATCGATATGAGGAAATGTTTGATGAAAACTCCGATAAAAAGCAGTTTAAACCGCAAACAAAAATATATTTTGAGAAACATGAGATATATATTGATTTAAAAGATCTTAATAATGTTGATTTTTCTGATGAAAAATATAGTAATACGTTTAGAATGCAAAATGTAAATGAACTTAAAATCAGTATTGATTCTTTAGAAAAAAGATTATTTGACCAATACAATAGTTTTTCTGAAAATTTTTATAAAAGAACTGGGATATATAATTTTCAAACCAATTATACAAATAAATCTAAAATTCCAGAAATTGATAATTACAATAACATATTAAGTGATTTTGACAAACCATCAAAAATGCAAATCATTTCGTCAATGCAAAACAATATTGAAAATCAAATTAATAATTTAAAAACTCAAAGAACAAATTTTTTTATCAGAGAAAAACTTATTAATCTTCATAAATCAAATTTACATGATAAGTATGCGATTTCTCTTACGGCAATTATACTCCTTTTTGTTGGGGCACCACTTGGTGCAATAATTAGAAAAGGTGGTTTTGGTTATCCAGTTATAATTGCATTAATATTGTTTTTAACTTATCATTTTGTTGGTACATTTGCTAAAAATGCTGCTGAGGATGGCTCAATTAATCCATTTGTTGGAAGTTGGGTATCAAACATTATAATGTTGCCAATTGGAATATATTTAATTATAAGAGCATCTTCTGATAAATCAATTATAAATATTGATAATTTTTATAATGAATTTATTCAGTTATTTAGAAAATTTAAAATTTATAAATGAATTTAAATACGATTGAAGAAGCTATTGAAGAATTAAAATCTGGTAACATCATTATTGTTGTAGATGATGAAAACAGAGAAAATGAAGGTGATTTTATTTTTCCTGCAGAAAATGTAACTCCAGAAATTATCAATTTTATGGCATCTGAAGGAAGAGGATTGATATGTGTTCCATTAACATCAGAAAGATGTTCTGAACTAAATCTGAATCCAATGGTTACAAACAACACAGAATTAATGGAAACAGCATTCACAGTTTCAGTCGATTTAAAAGGAAATGGTGTAACATCTGGTATTTCTGCGAGTGATCGTTCAAAGACTATAAAAGCCTTAGTTAATGAAAATACAAAATCACGAGATTTAGCAAAACCTGGTCATATTTTTCCATTGGTTGGAAAATCTGGTGGTGTACTAAGAAGAACAGGACATACGGAAGCTGCAATTGATTTAGCTAGACTAGCTGGATTCAAGCCTGCAGGTGTTGTTTGTGAAATTATGAATAAAGATGGTTCGATGGCTAGATTACCAGAGCTAATTAAGTTGGCAAAAAAATTAAACTTAAAAATAATATCAATTGAAGATCTGGTTGCCTATAGAATGAAAAATGATAGCTTGATTGAATTAACAGATAACTTTGAGTTTAAATCCATCTATGGAGATTATAATTTGAATGTTTTTAAACAAACAAACAATAATCAAATTCATCTCGCTTTAACTCTAGGAAATTGGAAAAAAAACGATCCAGTACTGACAAGGATTAGTTCACTAGGTTCAATAAATAATATTTTAGATAATTTAATGATTAACGATTACCAGGATTTTGATAAGATTTTTAAAAAAATTAATAAAAATAAATCTGGTATTGTTGTTTTTATTAATCATGAACAAGAACAAAATTCACTTATCTCAAGATTAAATAAAATTAAAATTAGTATCTCCAAAGGAAAAACACCAACCAGATATAAAAAAATGGATCCTAAAGATTTCGGTATTGGGGCTCAGATATTGCATAAATTAGGTGTTAATAAATTAAACTTGCTTACTAATAGTAAAAGTCTAAAAAGAGTTGGATTAATTGGTTATGGTATTGAGATTTTAAAAACTACTAATTATTAAAATAACCATAGTTTTATTGAAATCATAAAAACAGAAATAACTAAAAAAACTTTTATTATTTTTTCTCCTTTTTTTACTGCAAATCTACTTGCATTCCATCCTCCAATCATAGTACCTAATGCAAGACAAATGCCATATGAATAATTTACTAAATCATTAAAAACAAAAGTCAAAAAAGCTCCGATAGTGTAAACTAAAACAATCACAACTTTTGTTGCATTGACCCTGACAAGATTCATTCTGTTATAATAGTGAAGAAACAACATTATTATAAATCCAATACCAGCATTAACGAAACCACCGTAAACACCTAAGAAAAAAAATACAATACATGACAGTCTCAAATGTTTTCCAGATAATCTTAAAGCAAGATTATTGGAAACAATTTTAGGCTTAAAAACAATTATTAAAATAACCAATATCATAATAACTGATAAAATCTTATTAAACAACTCATCATTAATGTCAATTGCAATATGGGCACCAATAATAGATCCAGCAAGAGCACAAGTACCAGTGTAGGCACTAAAAGGGAAAGTCGATATACCCATACTTTTAAAACCCATATTAGCTGAAAAAGCAGTCATCATTATAGCTATTCTATTAGTTCCGTTTGCAACAGAGGATGGCAAACCTAAAAAAATAAGAATTGGTAATGTTAAAAGTGAACCTCCGCCTGCCATAGTGTTAATTATACCAACAATTAACCCTACTAATACTAAAAGAGGATATTCCCAAGGAAAATCTAATAGACTAATTAACATTTAGTAAAGTTATATATAATACATAAGAGAATGATTATGATATCAAAAATTACTTTTTATATTTGCTAGCCAGGAGAAATGGCAGAGTGGTCGAATGCGGCGGTCTTGAAAACCGTTGAGGGTCACACCTCCGGGGGTTCGAATCCCTCTTTCTCCGCAAAAACCCTTGTAAGTCATTGATTTACAGGGGTTTTT